>JANPFZ010000538.1:0-12815 GCA_031423655.1 Polaromonas sp. | reverse complement strand
CGCCGCGCACAAGACCATACAACTCGGCAGCAGCGGGCTGGGCGCGGGCAGCAAGCCCGACAAGGGCCGTGACGCGGCCGAGCTGGCGGTTGACGACATTCGCAGCGCCATTGCTGGCGCGCACATGCTGTTCATCACAGCGGGTATGGGCGGTGGCACCGGAACAGGCGCTGCCCCGGTGATTGCGCGCGTGGCAAAGGAGATGGGCATTCTCACCGTCGGTGTGGTCACCAAGCCGTTTGACTTCGAAGGCGGCCGGCGCATGACCAATGCCGATCTGGGCCTGTCTGAACTGGAAGCCAATGTCGATTCGCTGATCGTGGTGCTCAATGAAAAGCTGCTCGAAGTGCTTGGCGACGACGTTACCCAGGACGAAGCCTTTGCGCATGCCAACGACGTGCTGAAAAATGCCGTCGGCGGTATCGCCGAAATCATCAATGTCCCCGGCCATGTCAACGTTGACTTCGAAGACGTGCGCACCGTGATGGGCGAGCCCGGCAAGGCCATGATGGGCACGGCCAAGGCCAACGGGCCTGACCGCGCGCGCATCGCTGCCGAGCAGGCTGTGGCCTGTCCGCTGCTCGAAGGCATTGACCTGTCGGGCGCCAAGGGCGTGCTGGTGCTGATCACGGCAGCCAAGGGTTCGCTGAAATTGAGCGAATCCAAGCTGGCGATGAACACTATCCGCGCTTATGCGTCGCCCGATGCGCATGTGATTTACGGCACCGCCTACGACGACGAGCTGGGCGAGGACATTCGCGTGACAGTGGTGGCCACCGGCCTCAGCCGTCAGGGCGTGCGCCGCCATGCGCCGCCGCTGCAGGTGCTGCGTACCGGCACCGACAACGTGCCGTTCAATCTGCCCACACTCAATTCTGTGGTCGGTGGTGCTGGGGCGCAGACCGCGAAGGGTCATACGCAGCCCGACTATGGCAGCATGAGCGTGCCCAGCGTATGGCGCACCAACCGCACCCAGGCTGCGGCCAAGGTGGATGCGCTGGCTTCGGGGGGGATGGATGACTTCGAGATCCCTGCCTTCCTTCGCAAACAAGCGGATTGATGGGTGTAAAGCTACTGCGCGGCCCAATCTTGCGCTTCCGGTGCGCGATGTACCTGAGTACGTCTGTGCTCCTCAGCGCAACCTTGGACCGCTCGCTACGCTTTCCATCCCATCAATCACCGGGTAAGGGTAAAAAGTCTGGCTTGGTGTCTATGGGAAGACAAAACATAAAATGACTTCATGCTCGCTCAAAGAACCCTCAAATCTCTGACCAAAGCCGTCGGCGTTGGCCTGCACAGTGGCCAGCGGGTGGAGCTGACCTTGCGACCGGCGGCGCCGGATACCGGCATTGTTTTCAGGCGAGTTGATCTGCCGCAGCCGGTGGATATCCTGATTTCTGCCGAGGCGGTGACCGACACGCGTCTGGCATCCACCATCTCCAGTGGCAGCGCCAAGGTGCATACCGTTGAGCATCTGATGTCTGCGTGCGCCGGGCTGGGCATTGACAACCTGATCGTCGACATCACGGCAGAAGAGGTGCCGATTCTCGATGGGTCGGCTTCGTCTTTTGTGTTTTTGCTGCAGTCGGCTGGCATTGCCTTGCAGGCGGCGCCGAAACGCTTCATTCGCGTCATCAAACCGGTTGAAGTGCGTGAAGGCGAGGGCGCGACTAGCAAGTGGGCACGCCTGAGCCCCTACGAGGGCTACAAGCTGAGCTTTGAAATCGACTTCGATCATCCGGCGGTGGATTCGACCGGCCAGCGTGTCGAGTTTGATTTCAGCCTGAACTCCTACAGCCGCGACATTGCCCGGGCTCGCACCTTTGGTTTCACCAAGGACGTGGAAATGATGCGCGCGAACGGGTTGGCGCTGGGTGGCGGGCTTGACAACGCCATCGTCATGGACGACTACAAGGTGCTCAACAGCGACGGCCTGCGCTACAACGATGAATTCGTCAAGCACAAGATTCTTGACGCCATGGGTGACCTCTATTTACTGGGCAAACCTTTGCTTGCGGCCTACAGTGCTTTCAGGTCTGGCCACGCCATGAACAACAAGCTGCTGCGCGAACTGCTTTCTCGCAAAGACGCTTACGAAATCATCACCTTTGACGACGAAAAAACCGCACCGGCCGGTTTCGCCACCCTTGCGCGCGCCTGGTAGCAACCGGCACTGACGCCGAGCGTACGCATGCTTGCCTTACGCTGGCTCATCCTGGTGCCGTTGATTGTGTCGGTGGTGTGTTTCATGCTGTTTGCCGTCACGGGGCAAGCAAAATTCAAGCGCATTGGCCTGCTGGTCTTGAAATGGACGCTGGCTGCTGCGTTCGTCTTTTTCGCAGTCCTGATCTTTGACCGTTTGCGTTGAGAGCCTGGCCGCTTAGTAGTGGCGCCCGGCTTTGTAAGACGCGCTTGAATTCGGCTTCAGCGCAGTGGCCTTGGCGAGAAGAGCCGTCGCGTGCCCTGCATGCGCATGGGTGATGGCCAGCCCCAGTGCATCGGCCGCGTCCTTTCCGGGCAGCGCTGGCAGCTTCAAGAGCCGCATCACCATTTGCTGCACTTCCTCCTTGCCCGCCTTGCCATAACCGGCGACGGCTTTTTTCATCTGCAAGGCGGTGTACTCGGCAACTGCCAGGTCGGTGGAAACAAGCGCCGTGACGCAGGCGCCGCGCGCCTGGCCCAGCAGCAGCGTGGCCTGCGGGTTCACATTGGTAAAAACAATTTCGACTGAAGCCGCGTCGGGCTGATAGCGCTGAACGACTTCGCGCACGCCATCGAACAGCACCTTCAGCCGCGCGGGTAAATTGCCGCTGTCCAGGTGGGTCGTCTTGATGGTGCCACTGGCGACGTAATGCAGTTGCCCGCCGTCAATATCCACCACGCCGAAGCCCGCAATCCGAAGGCCCGGATCAATTCCAAGAATACGCATGTTGCTATTATTTTAGTAGCTGATAACGCAGATAATACCTGGGCTAAAGGCCAAAATACCATCTCACCGAATGAAAAAAGATCGGTGCAGCAAAACACAGCGCATCGACGCGGTCCAGCAGGCCACTGGCGCCCGTGACGGACCTGCCCTCGGCGCCCCAGTTGGTGATACCCCGATCACGCTTGAGCGCCTTCATGACCAGATGCCCCATCGAGCCAGACACGCAGGCGATCAAACCCATGGCGACGGCCTGCCCAGGTTTGAACGGCGTCAGCCCAGCCATCAAGCCGCCAACCAGACTGCCTGCGACCACGGCGATCAGCCAGCTGGTCCAGTTGAAGCTTTTGCTGACTTGCGGCGCACTGGGTTTGCATGTCAAGCGGCGGCTGACCAGATGCTGAACCACCATGCAGCTCTGCACCACAAACACCAGAAAGAAAACCAGGAAAGCATTTTTGCCCTGGTAATTCGGGAATTTCAATAGCAGCAGGGCCGGTACGTGGCTCATGCCATAGACGCAGACCATGATGCCCCACTGCAGCTTGGCGGTGCGCTCCAGAAAACGATACGGGTCATTGGCCAGCGCGCTGACCACCGGTATCGCCAGAAAAACATAGACCGGAATAAAAACCGTGACCAGATCAAAGCGGCGGTTAATGACCAGCGCGAACTGCAGCGGCAGCACGACAAAAAAAGCCAGCACCAGGCTGCGGTGATCGCCCTGGCGGGTTGGCGACAGGGTGATGAATTCGCGCAGCGCAAAGAATGCCACCAAACCAAAAAGCACCGTGGCAAAAGTCTCGCCCAGCGTCCAGCCGATCCAGAATACGCCGATCATCACCCAGGTGGTCTTCAGCAAGCCGTTGAACTGCTGGAGGTTCTGGGTACGCAGATCGTCTTCATGCCGGTCTTTCAGCGAGAGCACGAGAGTCGCGCCACTGACCAGCGCCAGCAGGCCGAACACCATCACAAACAGCAGCCCGACCTGCTCGCCAGGGCTCAAGCCGCGCAGAAATGTGTTCATCACGATTCCCGTAAATCAAGCACCGACTGGCGCGCGCGGGTAAGGAACGCGCTGCGGTCTTCGCCTTCGAGCAGCACAACAGGCGCGCCAAAGGTCACCGAACACAAAATGGGCACAGGAACCACTTCACCCTTGGGCATGACACGCTGCACGTTGTTGATCCACGCCGGCACCAGCACGACCTGCGGGAATTTGATGGCCAGGTTGTACAGTCCCGATTTAAAGCTTTGCGGTTCTTCCTGGTTACCGCGCGTGCCTTCGGGAAAAAGAATGATTGAGTCGCCGTTGGTCAGTGCCTCGATCAGCGGCCCCAGTGGGTCCTGGTCGCTGGTCTTCACGCGGTCGACATAAATGGCGTGGAAAACCGAGCTGGTGATCCATCGTTTGAATGCCGTCCTGGTCCAGTAGTCTTTCGCCGCAATTGGCCGCGTGATGCTGCGCAGCTCTTCGGGCAATGCCGCCCACATCAGGACCAGATCGGCATGACTTTGGTGGTTGGCGAAGTAAATACGCTGCTCGGCCTTGGGCGGGCAGCCCTGCCAGCGCGCCTGTGCGCCTGTCAGCAGGCGTATCAGGCTGAGCAAGAAAAGCCCCATCAACTTGGCGCCCAACTAGTGGATCTCCAGGATGGTTCTTGCGGTAGCCGGACTGGAACCGGCGTCGCAGCGTCGGCGAGCGTGTAGATATTTTTTCATCGGCTCACGGCACTTCCACCCCGCCCATACGCGCAGCGATTGTGCTGGCGCGCGACGCAAGATAGCCCGACGAAGCGCGGGTTTCAAAATACTTGGGCCGGGGCAGCATGACGGCTAGGCGAGCTGCTTCATACGCACTCAGGCGCGCGGCCGGCTTGCGGTAGTAATGCTGGGCCGCAGCTTCCGCACCGAAAATGCCTTCACCCCATTCGACGCTGTTGAGGTAGATCTCCAGAATGCGCTGCTTGTTCAGCAGGCGTTCCAGCAATAGCGTCAGCAGCAACTCCTGGCCCTTGCGCAGCAGCGTGCGTTCGCCCGATAAAAAAAGGTTCTTGGCCAGCTGCTGCGTGATGGTGGAGCCGCCGACAATTTTGGGTGATCGGGCGGCGACCTTGCCCTTATTCTTGCCATCGGCTCTCGCCGCATCCAGCCTGTTGGCTGACTGCTGCGCGGCGCGTTGCTCGGCGCGGGTGTTTTTGTCCCAGGCTTTTTCCAGCGCTTCTATATCCACACCTTCGTGTTCGATGAAGCTGGCGTCTTCGGAAGCGATAACGGCACGCTTGAGCGTGTCAGGCAGGTCGGCATAGGCTACCCATTGCTGGCGCCAGTTCAGCTGGCCGGTATTTTTGGTAACCAGCCACATTTCGGAGCGCTCAAAAGCCGTGGATTCAGGATCGACGACCGCCATCAGGGCAATGCGTGCAACAAAGTAAATCTGCAACGCCAAGCCAGCCAGAATCACGAGCACCAGCAGACGCAGTGCGGACTTCATGGGGTCAGCGGTCCGTCAGCCTGGTTTCGAGTATGTCATCGCGCGTGAACTTGAAACGCGACACGACCACAATCTGGTCGGCCTTGCGGCGCATCGCGTCGCTGAATTTCCCGAACGGGCCGGTACCACGAACAATCGTTTGCGCCCGCCGGTCCAGCGTCAGGGCGCCCGATGTCTCCACCACCTCGGTGTCCAGCACCCGGCCGTCGTGGTTGACGGTCACGACCATGGTCAATTCGCCGTAGAGCTTTTTGCCCGCTGCTTCCGGGAAATTGACCGTCCCCTTGTCTTCGATCTTGCGACGCAATTGATCGTAGTAAATGGCATAGATTTCCTCACGGGTGGCGGGGCTCACATAGCGCTTCTTCGGCCGCGCGTTTTCTTCATTGATGCGCTTTTCAATTTCGGCCAGTATTTTGGTCAGCTGCCGGCGTCGCTCTTCGCGCTCGGATTGCGCCGGGTTGCTGGCGGGCGTCTTCAGGTCCGGCGGCGGCAGCGATGCCAGCTGTTTTTTGATCTGCGCCAGCAGCTGCATCTGCTGCTCCTGCATGGCTTCGACCTTGCGCTGCGCCTCTTCAGCGGCGTCGCCGATCTCGGTCAGGGCAGACGGCGGCAGTGGCGACGTGGCGCGGCCTTTTTCAACATCGCCGCCACCGGCCAGAGACGCCTGCGCAATAGCCTTGGCAAAGTCGGGCTTCTCGTTTG
Organism: Polaromonas sp.; assembly: GCA_031423655.1. Lineage (GTDB taxonomy): Bacteria > Pseudomonadota > Gammaproteobacteria > Burkholderiales > Burkholderiaceae_C > Polaromonas. The sequence continues at coordinate 6,690 of JANPFZ010000538.1, read as the reverse complement.
ATTTGGCGTTGACCAGAATCACTTCCAGCGGCGTGTCCTTGAAGACGCGGTTAAAGCGTTCGGGATCTACAAAGCGAACCGTCAACAGCACCGCATGGACGGCGACGGAAACGCCCAGGGCGATTTGCAGGGTGCTGAGTGACTTCACAGCGCGCGATTATCCGTGTTTGTGGCGATAGTGCGGTGTTGCACGCTGTCCGGCACATAAAACTGCGTCTTTTTGCTCAGGGCGGCGTTGCAAAGCCTCGCAATAGTGGAACTATTGCTGCGTTTTACGTCTTGCCCTAAACAAAAATCCATCAGTTTTATTGGTGCCGTCAAGCATGCAGCACCACACCAGGCCGACTTCATTCGTCATGCGGGCAGTGCCGCTGTGGCGCCCGCGCCATCGGCCTCGGGCTCGCTCATGTCTACCGCTATTGAAATGGGGCCGGCGGGGGTCTCCAGCTCGCCGTCGTCCTCGTCAGTGCTGGCATCGCCTTCGACCGGCGCAATGTCCAGCCGCTCAATCACGGTGCCGCTGATGTCCAGCGTGATCTCGTCGATTTCACCCAGCTTCACGCGAACACGGGCACCACGCGGCAGCCCTTGCGCACCCAGGGCCGGCAGCACCAGCGGCAGCTCGTCGGCGCGCACCAGGTTCTCCCTGAAGGCCGACGCAATGACTTCGCCAATGCCGTTCTGCTGCAGGTATTTCAGCGTCCAGTAGCGCTCAATGCCGGCCTGATAACCGTTGTAGGCGCTGTAAGCCGAATCAAACGACGAGATGACCGAAAAAAGATCAGCGTCATTTGGCTTGAACGGCGCGGCCAGTGCGGCTGTGCGACCATGGCGCACGCAGGCAATGATCTGCCACTGGTTGACCAGATCGGTGTAACGGCGCAGCGGCGACGTACTCCACGCATAGGCCGGCACGCCCAGGCCTGCATGCGGCAGCGCCCTGGTGCCCATGCGCACCTTGACGCCCGGTGCCATGCTGGCCTGGCTGCGGTAGATGCCGGGCACGCCATGCTCAGCCAGCCATTGGCCCCAAGTGCTGTTGGCCAGAATCATCGCCTCGGCCACGATCAGATCGAGCGGCGCGCCGCGCTGGCGCGTGCTGATGCTGACCGCCTCATTGCCCTGCGGCTCCTGGCCGCCCGGGTTGTCGAGCTTGAAGTTGTAGTCGGGCCGGTTAAAGTTTTCCGGCTTGCCGCGAACCACTTCGCGCTGCGCCTTCAAATGCCGGGCGAAGCGATGCAAAAACGACAGCTCGACACTCCAGGCCACGCCCGCAGGCGGGACTGATTGGGCGGCTTCAAAAAATGCTTCGGTGAAGGTGCTGTCGAGCACGTCGTGGCGCAGATTGCTGACGATAGGCACGCGCTCCAGCCGCGTGACGCTGCCGGTCACAGCCAGCGTGGCTTCGTCGAGCGTGAGGTACAGCGACAGCGACGGGCAGTTGCGGCCTTCCAGCAGCGTGTAGGTCTGAATAATGTCGTCGGGCAGCATGGTCAGCTTGTAGCCGGGCATATACACCGTGGACAGGCGCGCCCGGCCCACCGCATCGATGGCGCTGCCGGGCAATACGGCCAGGCCGGGCGCTGCGATGTGAATGCCCAGCGTCACGGTGCCATTGCCTCCCTGGCTAACAAGACCCTGCACCGACAGCGCATCGTCGATTTCAGTCGTGCTGGAGTCATCAATCGAAAACGCCCGCACGTCAGCCAGCGGCAGCTCATCCTTGATAGTCGGCGCCTGCAAGGCCGGAAAAGCCGTACCCCTGGGAAAGTTTTCAAACAAAAACCGCTTCCAGTGAAACTGGTACGGTGAGGCGATGGCACCGGTTTTTTGCAGCAGATCAAGCGGTGCCGTGTGCGTGGCGCGCGACGCCTCGACCACTGCCTTGTATTCAGGGCTGTTCTTGTCAGGTTTGAACAAAATTTTGTAAAGCTGCTCGCGAATCGGCGTTGGGCATTCGCCATGGGCGAGCTGGTCTGCCCAGGCGGAGATCTGCGCCACCAGCTGCTTTTTCTTTTCAATGGCATTGAGCGCCAACTGCAAAATCTCTACAGGCGCTTTTTTAAAGCGGCCCTTGCCCGCGCGGCGGAAGTAATGCGGTGCTTCAAACAGCCGGAACAGCGCCGCCGCCTGCTGCTCGATTGATGCGGGCTTCGAAGCGTCCGAACTGAAATAATCACGCGCCATGTCGGCAAAGCCGAACTCGTCATCACCGGCGAATTCCCAGGCCAGATCCAGTTCAATTTCGGCACTCAATCGCTGGCCCGCAGCGATGAGTTCGGCAGGCGCTGGTTTTTCAAATTTCAGCAGTGCACTTGCAGCCTTGACCTTCACGCGCTTGCCGGAATCAAGCTCTACCTGCAGCGACGCATCGGTCTCGGACATCACGCGGCCAGCCAGAAATTTGCCAGCGTCTTCAAACAATACAAACAATTCGGAATCCTTGGTGGTTTCGGCGGTTTTAGAGAGCGAGGGCTAGTGTAAACAGGCGCCCAAAGCCGAACTGAGTCAGGCGAGTTGCAGGAAGTCAAGAATCATCGGCAAATGGGTATCGAAGTCAGTCAACGCGTGGTCGCCGCCTTCCAGCAGCTCAATCTGCGCGCCGGTATAGCGGGCGTTCATTTCATGCCAGTCGAGCACTTCATCACCTTTGGCGATCACCGCCAGGTAATTTCCCGGCACCCGCAGCGGCCCGAGGTGCAGCGCGCGTAACTCGTCGATGAAAGCGGGCGCGAAAAAAAAGTGTTGGGCCGGGTCTTGCCAATTGGTTTGCTCGCCAATGTGGCGGCTCAGGTCACGCGCGGGGTCTACCGCCGGGTTCAGTAATACCGCCCGACAGCCCAAGCGCTCAGCAACAGCCGTTGCATAAAAACCGCCCAGCGAAGAGCCAAGTACTGCCATGCGCTCAAAACCAGCATCTTGAGGCCAGCTGGCAATGCCGTCCATGACTAGTTTCATCGCGGCACGCGGCGACGGCGGCAGTTGCGGGCACCACCAGCGCACGGTGGGGTAGCGCTGCTTCACGACAGTAGCCATCTTTTTGGCTTTTGCCGATAAAGGCGACGAGCGAAAGCCGTGCAGGTAGAGCAGGTGGGTGGTGGGCATGCCGCGATGGTAAACAGCTTGACGCCGCTGCCCGCTCGCCACCGCGCGGCAGGTGTAAAACGACAAGAAAAAAGTGCTTCTAGCCCCAGTAATACCTGCGTAAGCAGCTATGTAATTTGTAGCAAATAATATTGATTAGCCCCTGCTCCAGGTCTGTTCCCGACGCAAGCTGGCAGATAATCTCCACCATGGCCGCCGTCTTCGACAAACCCTCCCTGTTCCAGCGTTCACTGCCGATGTTGCAAGGCTTCGACGGCTTGCTGGCGTTCGCGGTTTTTCTGCTGGCTTGCGCCGGGCTGCTGATCATGTATTCGTCGGGTTTCGACAGCGGCACCCGATTTGCCGACCATGGCCGCAACATGCTGATTGCCGGCGGCATCATGTTTGTCGTGGCGCAGATTCCGCCTCAGCGCCTGATGGCTTTTGCGGTACCGCTGTACGTGGTGGGAGTCAGTTTGCTGGTGGCCGTAGCGATCTTCGGCATCGCAAAAAAGGGGGCGCGGCGCTGGCTTTACGTCGGCGTCGTTATCCAGCCCAGTGAAATCCTGAAAATTGCAATGCCCTTGATGCTGGCCTGGTGGTTCCAGAAGCGTGAAGGCCAACTGCGGCCACTCGACTTTATTGCGGCGCTTTTGCTGCTGGCGGTGCCGGTCGGGCTCATCATGAAGCAGCCTGACCTGGGTACGTCGCTGCTGGTACTGGCGGCCGGGCTGGCGGTGATTTTCTTTGCCGGTTTGAGCTGGAAGTTGATCCTGCCGCCGGTACTGGTGGGGCTGGTGGCGGTTTTTCTGGTGGTGTGGTTTGAGCCGCAACTGTGCGCCGACGGCATGCGCTGGCCGGTGCTGCACGACTACCAGCAGCAGCGCATCTGCACGCTGCTGGACCCGTCCCGCGACCCACTGGGCAAGGGCTTTCACATCATTCAGGGCATGATCGCCATCGGCTCAGGCGGCATGTTCGGCAAGGGCTTCATGGCAGGCACGCAGACGCACCTGGAATTCATTCCTGAACGCACGACCGATTTTATTTTTGCCGCCTATTCCGAAGAATTCGGGCTGGTCGGCAACCTGCTGCTGATCACCGCGTTTATTTTCCTGATCCTGCGCGGGCTGGCGATTGCGCTGGAGGCGCCGACGCTGTTTTCGCGGCTGCTGGCCGGTGCGCTGACGATGATTTTCTTCACCTATGCCTTCGTCAACATGGGTATGGTGAGCGGCATTTTGCCGGTGGTGGGCGTTCCGCTGCCCTTCATCAGCTACGGCGGCACGGCAATGGTCACGCTGGGGCTGGCGGTGGGGATGCTGATGTCAATTGCAAAAGCCAAGCGGCTAGTCCAAACATGAACCCAAATAAAAATGTCACCGTGATCGGCGTCGGCAACATGGGCGGCGCGATGGCGGCGAATTTGCTGACCCATGGCTGGCAGGTCGAGGTTTGCGATATTGACCCAGAGAAAGTTACCGGTCTAAAGACTTTTGGTGCTGTAGCCCTTGAATTTCCTGCGCAAGCAGCTATAAATTCGATAGCGTATGTGATCTGCGTTGTTGATGCGCTGCAGACGGATGCGGTGCTGTTTGGCGAAAGCGGGCTGGCTGGCATGTTGCAACCCGGCCAGGTCGTGATGCTGTGCCCGACGCTGGCGCCCGATGACGTTGAAAACTTCACCCAGCGCCTGGCCACAAGGGGCATTCAGGTGGTGGACGCGCCCATGTCTGGCGGGCCTGTGCGGGCCAAAGAGGGGACTATGAGCCTGATGGTGGCCTGCGACAACGCGGTGTTTGAGCGTCTTTCCGGTTTGCTGCAGTCCCTTGCCAGCAAGGTATTCAAGATCAGCGAAAAGCCGGGCGACGCAGCGCGCACCAAGCTGGTCAACAACCTGCTGGCGGGCATCAACCTGGTGGGCGCGGCCGAGGCGCTGGCGCTGGCGGGCCGGCTGGGGCTTGACCTGACGAAGACGCTGGACGTGATTGAGCAGTCAAGCGGCCAGAGCTGGATCGGCTCTGACCGCATGCGCCGTGCGCTGGCTGACGACTTCGCGCCGCGTGCGCACGTCACGCTGCTTGAGAAAGACACGCGGCTGGCACTTGATTGCGCCCGTGCCGCCGGTTTTGACGGCCCGCTGGGCCAGCACGCCAGCTGCGTATTTGCGCGCGCCAGTGCGGCAGGTCTTGCCGGACTGGACGACGCCGCGATTCTTACCTACTTAAGCCGCGCGAAAGACTGACGCCAGCGACCGGCCAGCGACCGGCTAGCGATTGGAAGCTGCAAAATCTGTGCCTCGGCTTTGTTCCGCGACAACGGTATTGCGTCGTGCAAAACCAACGCGCCTGACACTGCCACTGACGACCAGCGCTGAGCGGTCTGCCCTGCGGGCCTGGTGAAGCTGTCGCCAGCGCCCACCCTCAACACAACTGCAAGACCGTTATGAAAAGCGGGACGCGCGTAGAGGCAAGAGCGACCTGAAGCCGGACTGCCTACAATCGCTGGATGACCTCACTCCGATCTTCCAGTGCCTCTGCCCTCAACGCTTCCACGCTCTCGTCGTCGGTCCGTCCGACGACGGCGTCAACTTCCGGTCGGCTCGATATTGCCCAGAAGTTGCTGTTGGCACCGTTCGGGTTGACGCAGACGCATCTGGGCCGAGCCTTGGGCGAGATCATGTCGCACGGCGTGGACGACGCCGACCTGTACTTCCAGTACACCCGCAGCGAAGGCTGGAGCCTGGAAGAAGGCATCGTCAAAACCGGCTCGTTCAGCATCGACCAGGGCGTGGGTGTGCGGGCGGTTAGCGGCGAAAAAACCGCTTTTGCCTATTCCGACGATATCTCGGAAGCCTCGCTGCTCGACGCCGCGCGCACCGTGCGCAGCATTTCGGCGGCCAGCAAATCGAGCCGTGTCAAAACACCTGCGCAAAAAATCGCCAGCAGCCGCTCGCTCTATAAAGACATGGACCCGATTGCCACGCTCGACAGCACGGCCAAGGTCAAGCTGTTAGAGAAAGTCGAGAAACTCGCCAAGGCCAAAGACCCGCGTATCGTGCAGGTCATGGCTGGGCTGGCCAGTGAATATGACGTGGTGATGGTCGCGCGCGCTGATGGCACGCTGGCTGCTGATGTGCGCCCGCTGGTACGCCTGAGCGTGACGGTGATTGCTGAACAAAAAGGCCGGCGCGAAGTCGGTTCGGCCGGTGGTGGAGGACGTTTTGGGCTGGCTTACTTTGACGACGCCCAGATTTCCGAATACGTCAATGATGCAGTCAAAGCTGCACTCACCAACCTCGAAGCCCGGCCTGCGCCGGCTGGCGAAATGACGGTTGTGCTTGGCTCCGGCTGGCCCGGCATTTTGCTGCACGAGGCGATTGGTCACGGACTGGAAGGCGACTTCAACCGCAAGGGCTCCAGCGCTTTTTCCGGCAAGATCGGCCAGCGCGTGGCCGCCAAGGGCGTCACCGTGCTGGACGACGGCACGATTGCCGACCGCCGCGGTTCGCTCAACGTCGATGACGAGGGCAACGCCAGCCAGCGCAATGTGCTGATCGAAGACGGCATCTTGAAGGGCTACATCCAGGATTCGCTCAATGCGCGG
>JANPFZ010000537.1:0-1957 GCA_031423655.1 Polaromonas sp. | reverse complement strand
CCGAGGAGCGGAGGTCCAGACGGATCAGGGCTCGTGCTTGTTTGAGCGAAGCGAGTTTGCACGAGACCCCGGCTGGACTGAGCACCGCAGGTTGCCCGTAGCGAAGCGGAGGGACGCAGACAGTAGGGTCGCCTTTCTTTTGCTTACTTTTCTTTGGCGAAGCAAAGAAAAGTGAGTCGCCCGCCGCGGCGACAGAGCGGCATCGGAACTCAACAGAGTGCATGCCCGTTCGATCAAAAAAGAAATTCGCAAAAGGCCCTCTTCGCCACCCTCTCTCTCAATTCACCGCAAAACAATAAAACAAGCCGCCCCCACCGGTCGCTTTCAACGCCACCATGCCGCAACCACGCGAAGGATGAGACATGTTCCAGGATTTTGCCGGCGGCAGGTCGTTCAGGCCCATGCGGTCATGGTGACCGACGATGGCTGAGCCTTCGCCGCTTTGGGTCCAGTTGCCGCAGGTGGTGTCAAGCGCCGAGCTGTCGGCGCGGCCATCGGCGGTGGAGCCGGTCAGGATGTCGTGCATGTTCACCGGGTCGCCCCGGCCGCTGACGATTTCGCCTTTTTCGGTCAGCGAGTTTTGCTTGCTGAGTTTGTTGTTGGGGCCGTGCAGATCATCGACGCTCGCGGCCATCAGCAGGCCTTTGGCGTTAACCCAAGGGCCGCGGCCGATGCGGTCGCGGGCGTTCACCGCCGGTCTGCCGGCTGCAGCCGTGGCGCTCAGGTAGGCGCGCCAGGTTTTGTCTCCCGCGCCGGCAGAACTGCCCAGCTTCTGGCAGTAAGCGTCGGCACCGGCCAGCCCGCCCAGGTCAGCGCCCTGGCCCGGGTTGACGCTGGTGACGAAGAAACTCATGGGACTCATAGATGCCTTCGCGGCTGGGGCCGCCGGCAGGGTGGGCGCGCAGGCACCCAGCAAGGCGGCTGCGGACGCAAGGACAAGTGAGACTCGTGGGTACATGAAAAGCTCCTGAGTAGGTTGGGACGGGGCAGTAACGCCAACACAATAACCCAGCCGACGGCGCGACTCAAGCGCATCTCCACTGGGGCGGGGCGCTGGGCTGTCAGCGCCGGGTACGCAATGGCCGGCGCGGCGGCGTCCTTTTGTACAACAATACGGGAAAGCTGGCGGCAGTGCGCAGCACGCGCCACCGGCAGACTCGCCCACCATTCCCCACCGCTGACCCTTGAAGCCCTTATGCAAATCCTCTTCATTACCGACCCGCTGGACACTTTCAAAATCTACAAGGACACGACTTTTTCGATGATGCGCGAAGCCGAGCGGCGCGGCCACACGCTGGCGGTCTGCGGGCCGCAGGACATTCGCTGGCAGCAGGGTGAAAAAGTCATGGCCTTTGTGCGCGACATCACGCTGACCGGGAGGGCCGACGGCGAAGGCGCGTGGTACACCGCCGCGCAGCAACACCCCGACGAACGGCCGCAGCCGCTGTGTGAGTTCGGTGCAGTGCTGATGCGCAAAGACCCGCCGTTCGACAGCGAGTATTTCTACAGCACGCACCTGCTGGAGCAAGGCGAACGCGAAGGCGCGAGAGTATTCAACAAGCCGCGTGCGCTGCGCGACCACCCCGAAAAACTCGCGATCATGGAATTCGCGAAGTTCATCGGCCCGACGCTGGTGACGCGTGATGCGGGCGACATCAAGCGCTTTCATGCCACGCACAAAGACATTATTTTGAAGCCGCTCGATGGCATGGGCGGCATGGGGATTTTTCGCGTCAGGGAAGACGGGCTGAACCTGGGCAGCATCACCGAAACGCTGAATAAAAACGGCGCGCAAAGCGTGATGGTGCAAAAGTTTTTGCCCGAAATTGCCCAGGGCGACAAACGCGTGCTGGTGATTGGTGGCGAGGCCGTGCCTTTCAGCCTGGCGCGCATTCCGCAGGGCAGCGAGGTGCGCGGCAACCTGGCCGCCGGCGGGCTGGGTGTGGCGCAGCCGCTG
>JANPFZ010000536.1:0-7792 GCA_031423655.1 Polaromonas sp. | reverse complement strand
AACCTGACGGGTCAGGTCCGCAATATTGCCGACGTGGCTACGGCCATAGCCAAGGGCGACCTCAGCCGCAAGATCACCGTCGATGTGAAGGGCGAGATCCTGCAGCTCAAAGAGACCATGAATACCATGGTCGATCAGCTTTCGGCGTTCGCCTCCGAAGTCACGCGTGTGGCTCGCGAGGTCGGCACCGAGGGCAAGCTGGGCGGGCAGGCGGCGGTACCCGGTGTGGCGGGTACCTGGAAGGACCTGACCGACAACGTCAACTCGATGGCGTCAAACCTGACTGGTCAGGTGCGCAATATTGCCGAGGTGACCATCGCTGTGGCCAACGGAGACTTGTCGAAGAAGATAACCGTAGACGTGCGCGGCGAGATTTTGCAGCTCAAGGAGACGATCAATACCATGGTCGAGCAGCTCCGTTCCTTTGCCTCCGAAGTGACGCGCGTGGCGCGCGAAGTTGGCACTGAAGGGCGCCTTGGGGGTCAGGCTGCCGTACCCGGCGTAGCTGGCACCTGGAAGGACCTGACCGACACGGTGAATGGCCTGGCCAACAACCTGACCACACAGGTCCGTAACATTGCCGAAGTGACTACTGCCGTTGCACGGGGTGACCTGAACCGCAAAATCACCGTCGATGTGAAGGGAGAGATTCTTGAACTGAAAAACACCATCAACACCATGGTCGACCAGCTGAACGCCTTTGCTGGCGAGGTCACCCGGGTGGCGCGTGAGGTGGGTACGGAGGGCAAGCTGGGCGGGCAGGCCAAGGTCAGCGGCGTAGCGGGTACCTGGAAAGACCTGACCGACAACGTCAACTTCATGGCCTCCAACCTTACCGAGCAGGTGCGCGGCATCGTGAAGGTGGTAACCGCGGTAGCAGACGGCAACCTGACACAACGTCTGACGGTTCAAGCCAAGGGCGAAGTGGCCGCACTGGCGGACACCATTAACGGTATGACCGAAACCCTTGCAACCTTTGCCGACCAGGTGAGCAACGTGGCGCGTGAAGTGGGCGTTGACGGGCGGCTGGGTGGCCAGGCGAACGTGCCTGGCGCGGCTGGCACCTGGAAAGACCTGACTGGCAACGTTAATTTGTTGGCCGCTAATTTGACGACACAGGTGCGGGCGATCGCAGAGGTCGCGACAGCCGTAACAAAAGGCGACCTGACGCGCGCGATTCAAGTGGATGCAAAAGGGGAGGTGTCCGAGCTCAAGGACAACATCAACACCATGATCTCCAACTTGCGAGAGACCACGGAGAGCAATCGGGAACAGGACTGGTTGAAGTCCAATCTTGCCCGTTTTACGGGCATGCTGCAAGGCCAGCGCGAGTTGAGCACAGTGGGGCAAATGCTGCTGTCCGAGCTGGCGCCACTGGTCAACGCCCACCAGGGCACCATTTATCACTTTAGCGACGCCGGAGGCAGTGTTGGCCACCTGGCCTTACTCTCGAGTTACGCGCAAACCGGCGGTGTTCGGTTGGCCGCAGCCGTCGGTCTCGGCGAGGGTCTTGTTGGACAGTGCGCATTGGAGAAGAAACGCATTCTGCTAACCAACGCTCCGCCAGACTTTGTCACCATCGAGTCCAGCCTGGGTAAAGCCAACCAGGTGAGCGTGGTGGTGCTGCCAGTGCTGTTCGAGAACCAGATCAAGGCTGTGATCGAATTGGCATCGCTGCACCCGTTCACGGTGGTCAATCTCAACTTCCTCGATCAGCTTGCCCTGGGTATTGGCGCTGTATTCAACACCATCGAAGCAACCATGCGTACCGAGGGTCTGCTCACCCAGTCGCAGCAATTGACGGTGGAGTTGCAGTCCCGACAAAGCGAGTTGCAACAGACGAATGAGGAACTCGGCACCAAGGCGCGACTGCTGGCCGAGCAGAATGCTGAGGTCGAGCGCAAGAACGCAGAGGTCGAACAGGCGCGAGGTGCGCTGGAAGAAAAGGCCTCTGAGCTCGCCATGACGTCAAAGTACAAATCGGAATTCCTGGCGAACATGTCGCACGAACTGCGCACGCCGCTCAATTCGATTCTCATCCTGAGCCAGCAACTCGCTGAAAACTCGCCGGGCAACCTTTCAGGCAAACAGGTCGAATTTTCTCGCAATATCAACTCGTCCGGCACCGACCTGCTGCACCTTATCAACGATATTCTGGACCTGTCAAAGATCGAGTCCGGAACTGTTACGGTGGAGGTTGAAGAAATTACTTTTACCGGTCTGCACGACAACATCGACCGCAATTTCCGTCACGTGGCTGAAGCCAAGAACCTGCCATTCCACATCCGCTTTGCCGACGACCTGCCACGTTCAATGGACAGCGATCCCAAACGGCTGCAGCAAATTCTCAAGAATCTACTTTCCAACGCGGTGAAATTCACGTCGCAGGGCCAGGTCGAGGTTCGCGTCGGGTTGGCCACAAGAGGTTGGAGCTCGGAGCATCCAGTGCTGCGCCGATCGGAGCAGGTGGTGGCTTTCGCGGTTGAAGATACTGGTATCGGCGTCGTACCGGAAAAGCAGCGTCTTATTTTCGAGGCATTCCAGCAAGCTGACGCTGGCACTTCGCGCAAGTATGGTGGCACAGGTCTTGGCCTGGCGATCAGTCGGGAACTCGCGGCGCTTCTGGGCGGTGAGATTCGTTTGACCAGTGTGCATGGGGAGGGAAGCGTGTTCACACTGTACTTGCCGCTTCACTACGCAGCGCCCGACGGAGCGGTGGTATCGAAAGGTTCTATCGCTGGCGCCGTCGAGTCGGTTCACTCTGTCATCGCGTTGCCTTCGACCCGCGAGGAGGACATAGCAGATGATCGAGATAGCATTACCGCGGACGACATGGTTTTGCTGGTGATTGAGGATGACCCACACTACGCGCGCATTCTGCTCGGCCTGGCGCGAGACAAGGGCTTCAAAGGTATCGTCGCAACCAAAGGTTCAAAAGGGCTTGCATTGGCACGCCAATACCGTCCGGCGGCTATTTCGCTCGACATCTTCCTGCCAGATATGCTGGGCTGGACGGTTCTAAGCCAATTGAAACTGGATCCAGAGACGCGTCACATCCCGGTTCAGATCGTCACGCTGGAGGAAGAACACAAGCATGGCCTGGCGCATGGCGCATTTGCCTACCAGGTCAAGGAACCCACCACAGCCGGTTTGGAGGCGACATTTGATCGGATCAAAGAATTCACTGCGCGGCGCACCAAACGGCTCTTGGTCGTAGAAGACAACGACATTGAACGTGATGCGATAGTTGAATTGCTTGGATATAAGGATATTGAGACGGTGGCTGTTGGCAGCGGTAAGGCCGCGCTGGCTGCGATGCACGAAAACGCTTTCGATTGCGTGGTGCTCGATCTCCGTCTTCCCGATATGACCGGTTTCGATCTCTTGGAGAAAGTGCAGGATGAGCCATCGCTTGCCGTAGTGCCCGTGGTGGTTTTTACTGGCAAAGACCTCAGTCGGGAAGAGCAGGCACGGCTCAATGCCATGGCCAGGAGCATCGTGCTGAAAGATGTACAGTCACCTGAGCGATTGCTCGACGAAACAGCGCTCTTTCTGCACCGTGTTGTCACGAAGCTACCTGCCCAAAAGCAGGCCATGCTTGAGCGCCTGCACAATTCGACCGAGGCACTTAATGGCCGCAAGGTTTTAGTAGTCGACGACGACGCACGCAATATTTTCGCGTTAACTTCCGTGCTCGAGAATCACGAGGTGCAGGTGATCAGTGCAACCAACGGCCGACAAGCCATTGACATCATGGAGCGAACTCCTGATTTGTCCATGGTTCTGATGGACATCATGATGCCTGAGATGGATGGCTATGAAACGATGCGCGAAATCCGCCAGATGCCTCGATTTAGCACTCTGCCGATACTGGCACTGACGGCAAAGGCCATGAAGGGCGACCGGGAGAAATGCCTCGATGCTGGCGCCAGTGATTACATCGCAAAACCTGTAAACACGGATCAATTGTTGTCGCTGATGCGTGTCTGGCTCTTCCGTTAATTTATTGGCTCGTAGTTGACGGGAGCACAAAATCCATGAGCATTTCTGGCGTGAGCGATGTAAAAAAGACGGCCGATACCGGAGCTGGGGCTGAAGTCGCAGTGAAAATTCTGATCGTCGACGATGAGCCCAGAAATTTGACGGTACTCGAAACTGTTTTGGACGACCCAGGTTACCATTTGGTGCGTGCCGGATCAGGCAGGGAAGCGCTGCTCGCATTGATGGCCGAGGAATTTGCGGTGCTTGTCCTTGACGTGCGCATGCCTGACATGACTGGCTTTGAGTTGGCTCAACTGGTGAAGGAGCGCAAAAAAACCTCCCGTGTGCCGATTATTTTTCTCACGGCTTACTACAACGAAGATCAGCACATTCTTGAAGGTTATGACAGCGGTGCGGTTGATTACCTGCATAAGCCGGTCAACGCTCGAGTCCTGCGCTGCAAGGTGGCGGTTTTCGCCGAGTTGCACCGCAAGCGACGCGCGCTCGAGCTCGCCAATCTCGCACTTGAAAAAGAAGTAGCCGAGCGGCGTCTTGCCGAAATCCGCTTGGGCGAACTTAACGAGACTCTTGATCGACGCGTCACTGAGCGCACGCTGGCGCTCCACGCCAGTGAAGCGCGATTGCGAGACACAGATCGGCGAAAGGACGAATTTTTAGCGACTCTCGCCCATGAGCTGAGAAACCCGTTGGCGCCGGTGCGCAGCGCAGCGCAAGTGCTCCGCCTCATGGCGACTGCCACGCCAGAGTTGAAAATAGCCACGGAGATCATTGATCGCCAGGTCCGGGCAATGAGCCATCTGATTGACGACTTGATGGATGTCAGCCGGATTAATCAAGGCAAGATTCAGTTAAGAGTTCAGCGCGTGAAGTTGGTTGACGTCTTGCAAGATGCAATCGAAACCAGCCGCCCACTGATTGAGAAGTGCGGGCACGTTCTTGTGCTGAAGCTGCCTGATGAAGCTGTTTTCGTTGACGCGGATCCAACGCGGCTAGCGCAGGTGTTTCTGAACCTGCTGAATAACGCGGCGAAGTATATGGATCCTGGCGGGCGGGTGGAGTTAAGCGCTTTTCATGAGCACTCGGAGATAGTGGTAGCGGTGAAAGACACGGGGATTGGAATTGCCGCTGAGCGGCTGGAAAGTGTTTTCGAGATGTTTTCGCAGGTCGACACCGCTCTGTCCCGCTCTCAAGGTGGCTTGGGAATAGGTCTGACGCTTACCCAACGTCTTATCGAAATGCATGGTGGCAGTGTTGAAGCCAGGAGCAAAGGTTTAGGTCACGGGAGCGCGTTCATGGTCCGTTTACCGGTGGCATCATCAGGGCCCGGCGCGCCAGTGACTGAGTTGATTGCAGAAAGGCCAGTGGTACCGCCGTCGACAGGTGCATTACGGATTCTGGTAGCCGATGACAACCAGGACGCTGCCGCTGCTTTAGCGATGTTGCTCGAAATGATGGGTCATACGGTGTGGCAGGCGCATGACGGTGAAGCAGTATTGGAAGGGACGAGTGATTTCGATCCGCAATTGTTGTTGCTTGACATCGGCATGCCAAAGTTAAACGGTTATGACGCTTGCCGCCAAATTCGAATTGCGCCAGGTGGGGTAGATCGAACCATAGTGGCAATAACGGGCTGGGGCCAGTCTAATGATCTGCTTGCGTCGAAAAAAGCCGGCTTTGACCATCATTTGGTGAAACCTGTCGATCCGCACCTGCTGCTGGACTTAATCTCAAAGGTAAGAGCTGACGGCTGGTAGAAGTTGAATTCACAGCCAGGCCTTGCGCGATCCATCAGATCAAGTTCTTACCCTTGATCCAGTCATTGGCCGGCAACTATTCCTGGGCTCCAGAGTTAGGCAGAAGATCCCTCATTCTTACGTTACAGGAAAGTCTGAAATCAGTCAGCCAGCTTGCATCTATCGGCATTTAAACCAGAGTTTTTAACCGGCCTATATTTCGCTCTTGTCTGTACGGTGGCAGCCGCAGTTGCCGCACCCACTCAGCCGGACGAAAATAGTGGAAGAGCAGTTTTACCGGGCCAGCAACGAATTGATCTGCAATAAATCCGCCGGGCTCAGCGTTCCGTTTGCTTGCCGCAAGCGCAGGCCACCCAGCAACACGTTGTAGCGCGCCTGCGCCAGGTCGCGCTTGGTCTGAAACAGCTGGCTTTGTGAGTTGAGAACGTCAATGTTGATGCGTACGCCGACCTGGTAGCCCAGGCGGTTGGCGTCCAGCGCGCTCTGGCTCGACAGTTCGGCGGCTTCAAGCGCGCGTACTTGGCCCTGGCCCGATACCACGCCGAAAAAGGCCGTGCGCGTGCTCTGCGCGACAGCGCGCCGCGTACCTTCCAGATCACTGCCGGCCTTGTCGCGCAAAAACAGCGTTTCGCGAATGCGGTTTTGCGTGGCAAAGCCTGCAAACAGCGGCACATTCAGTTGCAGCCCGACGCTGCCGGTATTGGCGCGTGTGCCCAACGGGCTGGTGGCGGTGCCCGATGGATTGCGGGTGATGTTGTAGCTGGCTACTGCGTCCAGCGTCGGCTTGTGGCCGGCTTCGGCTTTGGCAACTTCCAGCTCGGCGATATCGACATTGGTTTGCGCCTGGCGAATGCTGGGGTGGACTGATTCGGACTGCTGAACCCACGCGTTCACATCGCCCGGCAGCACAGGCGGCAGGATGGGCGGTTGGGCCAGGCCTCTGGGTTGTGATCCGGTTTTACCCACCAGCTGGTCGAGCGCGATTTTCTTGACGCGCAAATCGTTTTCTGCAGCAATTTCCTGCGCCAGCACCAGGTCGTAGCGCGCCTGTGCTTCACGCGTGTCGGTGATGGTCGATGTGCCAACTTCAAAATTGCGTTTCGCAGAAGCCAGTTGCTCGGCTACGGCGGTTTTTTGCGCGGTGACAAAGGTCAGCGTGTCCTGCGCGGCCAGCACATCGAAATAGGCCTGACTGGTGCGCACAATCAAATCCTGCTCGGAGGCTTCGAGTTGTGCCCGGGCCAGATCAATCCCTCGCAAACCTTGCTGGTAGGTGGCTACGTTGGCCGGCCGGTACAAGGGCTGCGCGGCCTGCAGTGTTGCGTTCTGCGTGTTGAAGCTGCGGTCAATCTGCGGATTGGTGTTTTCAAATGCGGTGCGTGACACGCCAGCGGCCAGGCCGGCATTGGGCAAGACGCCTGCCTTGGCCTGATCAGCACGCGCCAGATTGGCGTCGTATTGCAGCCGCGCCGACTGGTGAGCAGCATCAAACGCGCGGGCGGATTCATAAAGCTCCACCAGACTTTGGGCCTGCGCAGATGGCGCCAGAGTGGCTAGCGAAAAAGCAAGCGAAGAAGCCAGCGAAGAAGCCAGCGTAATGACAACTGCTGGCTTGGCGGCGGGTTTTGAAGGCAGCAGAAGCCAACCGGGCTTTGTCATAGATATCCTGAAAAAATTGGATGGCGCTGTGGCTGACATCAGTAACTAGGCACCGACCGGTCCACCTGCTGTGACCAGGCATCGATGCCGCCATCGAGATTCACCACCTGGGTGAAACCGTTCTGCACCAGGTAGTCGGCCACGTGCAGGCTGCGCATGCCGTGGTGGCACAGGCAGGCAATCGGTCGGTCTGGGCCGAGGGTTTGCTGCAGCTCAGCCAGCCGTGCCGGAATTTCGCGCATCGGAATTTGCAGCAGCGTGAAGCCGTCGGCGCGCACCGACGCGGTTTGCAGTTCCCATGGTTCCCGCACGTCGAGCACAACAGGGAACGAGTCCCCTGTGGCGGCACCATCGCGCCAGGCCATGAAGTCAGCGGG
>JANPFZ010000535.1:0-11292 GCA_031423655.1 Polaromonas sp. | reverse complement strand
GGGCGGAGACGCGCGACTGACGCTGTGCAGCGAAAAAGCGGCGCAAAGCTTTGTGCCGGCCCATGACAGTGTCTTGCGTCGAATTAAGAGTGTTTTAGGCCTGCAGCCCTCGTTTAACTTGAGCGAACAGCTATGAATATGATAGTTACCAACCCTGGTAAATCCGCATGAAAATTCAGGTTCGCGATGTGCCGCCGCGCAGCGTCTGGGCGTTGCAGCAGGGGGGCGTTCACCCCTTGCTGGCGCAGCTGTACGCGGCGCGCGGCGTGCATTCGATGGGCGAGCTGGATGAGGCTTTGAGCCGGCTGTTGCCGCCCGCGTCACTGCATGGCGCGCATGAAGCTGCGCAGCTGCTGGCAGACACCATGGCGGCAGGTAGAAAAATCTGCGTCGTTGCCGACTACGACTGCGATGGTGCCACCGCCTGTGCCGTGGCGCTGCGCGGCTTGCAGCTGCTGGGCGCCAAACATGTCGGCTACCTGGTGCCAGACCGGGTCATTGACGGCTACGGCCTGACGGCGCCGATTGCCGAGCGCGTCAAGGCCACGGGCGCTGACCTGCTGGTCACGGTGGACAACGGCATCGCCAGCCTGGAGGGCGTGGCGCGCGCCAGGGCACTTGGCATGCAGGTGCTGGTAACCGACCACCACCTGCCGGCGCTGAAAGACGGGCAGATTGTGCTGCCCGACGCCGACGTGATCGTCAACCCCAACCAGCCCGCCTGCAGTTTTGAAAGCAAGTCAATTGCCGGCGTGGGCGTGATGTTTTATGTGCTGCTGGCGCTGCGGGCCGAACTGCGCGCGCGCGGCATCTTCACGGAACAAAACCAGCCGAAAGTAGATTCGCTGCTGCCGCTGGTCGCACTTGGCACGGTGGCCGATGTCGTCAAGCTCGACGCCAACAATCGCCGCCTGGTCGCGCAGGGGCTCAAACGCATCCGGCTGGGGGCGATGCCGCCCGGCGTGGCGGCGCTGTTCACCGCAGCCAGTCGAAACGCAGCTGTCGCCACCACCTTCGATTTTGGCTTTGCGCTCGGCCCGCGCATCAACGCGGCCGGCCGCCTGAGCGACATGACGCTGGGCATCGAATGCCTGTTGACCGACGACGCGGCGCGCGCCGATGAACTGGCGAAGCTGCTCGATGGCATCAACCGCGAGCGCCGTGACATCGAATCGGGCATGCGTGACCAGGCGCAGCTGTCGGCCGATGCCATGGTGGACAGCAGGGCCCTCGGTGAATCCGGGCCACCACCGGCGATTGCGATTTTCGGGCCCGACTTTCACGAGGGTGTGGTCGGCATCGTGGCCTCCCGCATCAAGGACAAGCTGCATCGCCCGACCTTCGTTTTTGCCGCCAGCCAGGCGCCGGGGAAGGAACACGAACTCAAAGGCTCGGGCCGGTCGATTCCCGGTTTTCATCTGCGAGACGCGCTGGATTTGGTGGCCAAGCGCTGCCCCGGTGTGCTGCTGCGTTTCGGCGGCCACGCCATGGCGGCAGGCTGCACGATCGTCGAAGAAAATTTTGAAGTCTTTGAAGGCGCACTGCAGCAGGTCGCGCGCGAATGGCTGGACGCCGCCATGCTGATGCGCCGACTCGACACTGACGGCCCACTGCCGGCCGAGTTTCGCCGCACCGACGTGGTGGACACGCTGCACAAGGAAGTCTGGGGCCAGGGCTTTGCCGCACCGACGTTCAGCGAAGAGCTGGAGGTGGTGTCGCAGCGCCTGGTCGGCGAACGGCACCTGGCCCTCAAACTCAAACATCAGGGCCAGCCGGTCGACGGTATCTGGTTTGGTCACACTGAAACGCTGCCGGCCCGGGTCAAGCTCGCTTTCAGGCTGGACGCCGATGAATGGCAGGGCGTGAGGCGCGTCAGGTTTCTGATCGAAGCCGCCGAGCTTTAACGACCTCTATTGGCGACCTCAATTAACGACCTCAATCGACTTCAGTTAACACCTTCTAGCTCGGGCTGAGCCAGCTTTGTCCGACGAGATTTGGGAAGCGTCACCTACAGGCAGGAGACGTGGATCGGGAAACACTTGAGACTCACAGCGCATCCGACGCTTCAATGTCTGGCGTGCAATACAACCCAACTACTCTCCAGCACTCAAGAGGACAGCATGAATTCCATCATTTATATCGTCGGTCTCGTGGTCATCATCGGCGTCATCCTGTCGTACTTTGGATTCCGCTGAAACGGCACCTCTCACTTGAAACGCTATTATTTTAATAGCTTTTTACGCACGCATTACGGGGGCTGGAAGCCTAAAACGCTGGTAGCCCGGTATCTACAACGCTAGCTGATGATTGAAAACTAGCGGCACCGCGCCAGCGCAAGCTGATAGGCAGCACGCGCGTGGATGCGTTGGAAAAAGTCCGTCAAGAGCCGTGCCGCGCCCTGTTTGTGGATTTGGATCCATCGCACCTCGGCTTGAAGGCATGAAGCCTAAAATGCCTAGGTGAGCTCAACAAATATTCTCAATGCCGACCTCCACTGCCATTCGGTCATCTCTGACGGCACCCTGACCCCCGAGGCGCTGGCAGCACGCGCCAGGGCCAACGGCGTCGAGTTGTGGGCGCTGACAGACCACGACGAAATTGGCGGCTTGAGCCGGGCGGCGGCGGCGGCCAGGGCGCAAGGCCTGAACTACCTCACCGGTGCCGAAATTTCAGTCACCTTTGCCGGCGAAACCGTGCATATCGTT
Organism: Polaromonas sp.; assembly: GCA_031423655.1. GTDB lineage: Bacteria > Pseudomonadota > Gammaproteobacteria > Burkholderiales > Burkholderiaceae_C > Polaromonas. The sequence goes on along the minus strand of JANPFZ010000535.1, from coordinate 8,587 downwards.
GGCCTGGGGTTTGATGCCGACAACACCGCGTTGACGCAAGGCCTGCACAACACCCGCGGCGGGCGCATCCAGCGGGCGATGGATATGGCCGAGGGCCTGGCGAAAGTCGGCATCAAGGGAGCATTTGAGGGCGCGCTGAAATTCGTCGGCAACCCGGAGCTCATTTCGCGCACCCACTTTGCGCGCTTTCTGGTCGAGTCGGGCGTGTGCAGTGAAACCCATGAAGTGTTTCGCAGATACCTGACCGAAGGCAAGCCCGGCTTCGTGCCGCACCGCTGGGCTAGCTTGCGTGACGCAGTGACGTGGATTACCCAGGCCAGGGGCGTGGCAGTCATTGCCCATCCGGGGCGCTACAAATTCACCGCCAACGAAGAATATGCCCTGTTCACCGAGTTCAAGGCGCACGGCGGCCAGGCAGTTGAAGTCGTAACCGGCAGCCATACGACGCAGGAGTACGTGAAGTACGCAGAAACCGCGAAAGAATTTGGCCTGGCTGCGTCGCGCGGCAGTGACTTCCACAGCCCCGATGAGAGCCGCATCGACCTGGGCGCGCTGCCGTTTTTACCGGGTGAACTTACCCCGGTGTGGGACCTGGTGGCGGACCGCATTCAGTGCTAGCAACGCCAGTGAGTGCGGTGTTGCAGACCAGGGTTGCTTCAAATGCGCTGGGCGGCATCGCGCTGCTGATCCTGGCCATCGCTTGTTTTGCCGTTCTTGACACCACGACCAAGGTCGTCTCGGCCAGCGTTCCGGTCGTCATGGCGATGTGGTTTCGCTATGCATTTCAGGCCGTGGCCACCACAACCATCATGCTGCCAGTGCGCGGACTGGGCATGCTGCGCACAGCGCACCCCAAGTTTCAATGCCTGCGCGGCGTGCTGTTACTCACCACCAGTGCACTGGCATTTTTCAGCCTGAAATACATGCCGGTCGGTGAATTCACTGCCGTGGTGATGATCACGCCGCTGGTCATCACCCTGCTGGCGGCCCTTACGCTGGGCGAACGCGTTTCTGCGCTGCGTTGGGTGCTGGTGGCCGGTGGTTTCATTGGCACCCTGGTCATCATTCGGCCGGGTGATGGCGGCTTCGACTGGAAGCTGCTGCTGCCTCTGGGTCTGGTGGCGTCGAATGCGTGGTTTCAGATTCTGACCAGCCGCATGGTGAAGACGGAAGACCCGGTCACGATGCAGTTCTACACCGGCTGGGTAGGCACCGTGATTGCCTCGGCCGCCTTGCCTTTTTTCTGGACCCGCCTTGATTCTGCGGCACTGTGGGCCGGCGTTGTGTTCATGGGCGTGATGGGCACGGTCGGCCACTTCGTGATGATTCTGGCCTACGCGAAAGCGCCTGTCTCCACGCTCACGCCGTTCCTGTATACGCAGATTGCTTTCGCGATGCTGGGCGGCTGGCTGGTGTTCTCGCATGTGCCCGATCAGTGCTCGGTGTTGGGCATGGGCCTGATCGCGATCTGCGGCGCGGCAGGCGCGTGGCTCACGGTGCGTGAAAGCCGTGTCGCGCTGCAGCCGACCGAATCGTGAACTTATCTCAACCCTGCAACGCTTGTCCTCATGGCTCAATATTTTGAAGTTCATCCTGAAAACCCGCACACCCGGCTGCTCAAGCAGGCGGTCAGCCTGCTTGAGCGCGGTGGCATCGCTGCGGTGCCGACCGATTCCAGCTATGCGCTGGTCTGCCACCTCGACGACAAAGCCGCCGCCGACAGCCTGCGCCGCATTCGCGGGGTTGACGACAAGCACCATCTCACGCTGCTGTGCCGTGACCTGAGCGAGCTGGCCAGCTATGCACGCGTGGACAACAAACAGTTCCGCTTGCTCAAGAGCGCCACGCCCGGCCCCTACACCTTCATTCTGGAAGCCAGCAAGGAAGTGCCGCGCCGCCTCAGTCACCCGTCACGCAAGACCATCGGGCTGCGCGTACCCGAGCACAAAACGCTGCAGGCGTTGCTCGAACTGCACGGCGCGCCGCTGCTGGCCACCACGCTGATCTTGCGCGGCCAGACCGAGCCGCTGAACGATGCGCGCGAGATACGTGACGCGATGGAGCATGAGCTAGCCGCCGTGATCGACGCGGGCGCCTGCCACCAGCAGCCCACCACGGTGATTGACCTGACCGGCATGGGCGACGGCGGCGAGCCGGTGCTGGTGCGGCAGGGCCGTGGCGATGTGACGGTGCTCGGGCTATAACTCTCCGGCTTCACTCCGGGGCTTAAATACCCGCCCAATTTTCAGTCATACCCGTCTGACACAATCCATCCATGGATTTTGCAAAACTCATTCAAACCGTCGCCATCTACGCACTGCCCGTGCTGTTCGCGATCACGATTCACGAAGCCGCGCACGGTTATGTGGCGCGCTACTTCGGCGACAACACCGCGTGGACCCTCGGCCGCGTCACGCTGAATCCGATCAAACACATCGACCCGATCGGCACCATCGTGATGCCACTGATGCTTTACATCGCCACGTCTGGCGCTTTTTTATTCGGCTACGCCAAGCCGGTACCGGTGCAATTCGGCAATCTGCGTCACCCCAAACGCGACATGATCTGGGTTGCATTGGCAGGCCCGGGCTCGAACCTGATTCAGGCGTTGCTGTGGGGCATGGCGTTTTACTTTATGCAGGGCGCGGGCGTCACCGAAGTTTTCTTCGTCAAGATGTGCCAGGCCGGCATTCTGGTCAATGTGGTGATGTTCGTTTTCAACCTTTTTCCACTGCCTCCCCTTGACGGTGGGCGCGTTCTGGTCGGGCTGCTGCCCTACAAGCAGGCCATGCTGGTCTCACGCATTGAGCCGTGGGGCTTTTTTGTCGTCATGGCACTGGTGCTCGCCGGCGTGCTCAGCACCTACTGGATGCGACCTCTGATGGATTTGACCTACGGTTTTCTTCAAATCGTTTTGGCGCCTCTGGCGATGCTGGTGAAGTGATGATGCGATCAGCCATTTCTGCCGGTACTGGCACCGCGAACGTCGTGGCTGGCCAGCGCTTCCTCACCGGCATCACCACCACCGGCACGCCGCACCTCGGCAACTATGTCGGCTCGATTCGCCCATCCGTGGCCGCCAGCCGCCTGCCCGGTGTACAGAGCTTTTATTTTCTGGCCGACTACCACGCACTGATTAAATGCGATGAGCCGGCACGCATTCAACGCTCCACGCTCGAGATCGCAGCCAGCTGGCTGGCCGCCGGGCTGGACCCTGAGCGTGTCACGTTCTACCGCCAGTCTGACATTCCTGAAATACCCGAGTTGACCTGGCTTCTCACCTGCGTCACCGGCAAGGGCGTGCTCAACCGCGCGCACGCCTACAAGGCAGCACTTGACAAAAACGCAGCCTCAGGCAACGACCCGGACACCGATGTCACAGCCGGTCTCTTCATGTACCCGGTGCTGATGGGCGCCGACATTTTGCTCTTCAAGACCCACAAGGTGCCGGTAGGCCGCGATCAGATTCAGCACATCGAAATGGCGCGCGACATGGCGCAGCGCTTCAATCATCTGTATGGTGACCATCTGGTGTTGCCTGAAGCCGTGATTGAAGAATCCGTTGCGCTGCTGCCCGGCCTGGATGGCCGAAAGATGAGCAAGAGTTACGACAACACGATTCCGCTGTTTGCGCCACGTGAGCAGTTGCGCAAGCTGATAAGCAGCATCGTGACCGACTCGCGTACTCCAGGCGAGCCGAAGTCCACCGAAGGCTCTGCGCTGTTTCAGATTTACCAGGCTTTTGCCAGCGAGCTTGAGACCGCCGCGCTGCAAAAGTCATTTGCCGAGGGTATTGCCTGGAGCGACGCCAAGCAGTTGCTGTTCGAGCGCATTGACCGCGATGTTGCGCCTATGCGTGAGCACTACGCCGCGCTGCTGGCAGACCCGGCAGGCATTGAGAGCATGCTGCATCAAGGCGCAGAAAAAGCGCGTCTGACCGCACGGCCTTTCATGGCCGAGTTAAGGCACGCGGTCGGGTTGCGTCGCCTGGCTGCGACTGCTTCTGGAGCCAGGAAAGACAAGTCATCCAAAGCCGATGCGCCGTCATTCAAGCAATACCGCGAAGCCGATGGGCGCTTCTATTTCAAGCTGCTAGACGCACGCGGGCGTCTGCTGCTGCAAAGCCAGGGCTTTGATGCGCCGCGTGAGGCGGCAAAAGTGATTGCCGACCTCCAGCACAAAGGTATGGCCGCACTTGCCGGCATGCAAAGCGCCGTGAAAGTCGCTGAAGACCTTGCCGCTGACGAGCTTGAAGCCGCGTTGCACTACTTTTCCGAGCAGCAGCCCTGAAGCAGTACCTGCCGCGCCCGGTCTTTCTTATCCGCACATGACGCTGACAAACCGGCCTGCGCGCGGTGCGTACTGCTTGCTCGGTTGCACGCCTGCAACTTCCCATTTACAAAACACCACGGTTGTTTTTTGTCTTTAGAAGCAAGGTAATTACTGGTAACTCAACTTTTTCCATTGCCAAAATTTGACTTTTAGTCGGTATGCTTAACGGCTTTCGCCACAACCAATCCGTCTGCGAATACATGCCTATTTTTATTATTGATGATCACCCGCTAATGCGGGAAGCCATTAGCCTGCTGTTGAAGCGCCTGAGCACACCGGCCACCGTAGTTGAACTTGACCGCCTGGCTGCAGTAGCCGCCGCTGTGGCCCAGCACGGCGCACCGGAACTTATTTGCCTGGACCTCAAGCTCCCGGACGCACAGGGCGTTTCCGGCATCGTCGAGCTGAAGCAGCAATTCCCCGCCACGCCGTTGGTTGTTATTTCAGCCGCGCCAGCCGAAGAATTTGAGGACCTGGCAATAGAAAACGGCGCCGACGCGTACATCCAAAAATCCGCCGGTGCGACCGAAATTGCCAATGTGCTGCGCGTATTTTTAAGCGGTGACCTGGAGCCCGTGGCGCCGCCGCAAAAATTGTCGAAGCGGCAAAAGCAGTTGCTGGTCATGCTCGACAAGGGTCAAAGCAACCGCGACATCGCCGAAGAATTGCAGATCAGCGAGCACACTGTGAAGGTGCATCTGTGGCGGCTGTTCCGGCGTTTGAATGTGAAGAGCCGCTCGCAGGCCAGCCACCTTGCCCGCACCCAGGGATTGCTGTAAACCCCAAACCGCCTGCCAGCCATTGGCTCACCCGGCCTCACGCCAATAAGTGGTCAGCGTCCTCAATTCGGCTTGATACTTCATCGATTTGCAGGACAGGCAATTGCACCCAAAAAACACTGCCACGTCCGACGCGTGACAGCATGCCCACCGGGTGACCCAGAGCCCGGCTCAGGCCTGAAACAATCGCCAGCCCCAAGCCGAAACCCTCATCCGTGCCAGGTTGCGGAATGCGATAAAACTCCTGAAAAATGGCCTGCTGGTGTTCGCGGGCGACGCCTACGCCGGTATCCCATACCTCAATATATACGGCACTGCCTCGACGCCTGACGGCCAGCAACGCGCCCCCGCTGACGGTATTTTTCAAGGCGTTGGACAGCAGATTGCCGACCAGCCGTTTGAGCAGTAAGGGATCGGATCGCACCCTGAGCCCCGGCACTGCGCGGACCCTCAACTGCAGTTGCCGCTCCAGCGCCACCGGCGTGTATTGCAGTTCCAGATCCTGTAACAGTGTCGTCAAGTCAACCGTCTGCAAATTAGGCTGCAGCCCCGCATTCTCCAGCCCGGCAAAGTCAAACAGCGAGTCGAACATGTGGTTCACGGCGCGGGTGCTACGTGAAATTTTCGGCGCTATTTGCGCGACCAGTTCAGGCTCTGCCACCAGCCAGCTGGCATACAGCGACAGCGCATGGACCGGCTGACGCAAGTCGTGAGCAGCACTGGCAATGAAGCGGTTTTTAACCGCGACCGCATCAAGCGCCGAGCGTGTTTTGGCTGTCAGCGAGGCGACCAGCGCATCATTGTCAAACTCCAATTCAAGGTTGGCGCGCTGCACATCATAAAAACGTCGCCCGGACAGGCGAACCGCTGACCAGTAAATCAAGGCCAGCGCCAGCATGCCAGCCGTTGTGAAGTAGTCAGGCAGCACCTGACCGTTAAACAACTGCCAGGCCAGCGCCGCCAACACGGTCAGGGCCAGTCCATCGACGTAGCCATTGAAGGCACGAAGATTTGCAGAAAACGTGCCGACGGCAAACGCAGGCATCGCCACCAGCACCATGATGCCAACAAACTGGTCGTAGGCCGGGACTTTCAGAAAAAATACAAACATGGATGCACCCCAGATAAAGCCAGCGGCGGGCCAGGCCCAACCCCAGCGCGCCATAAACGCATTCAGTGGCGGCCCGCTCACGCCATCAAGCTTGCGCCAGAATGTGAAAGTAACGGCATAGCGCAGCACGGCAATACCGAATGCGGCCAGAGTCCAGATCCCGAGCGCCACAGGATCCGCCGAGTCATAAAGCAGTGCCACGATCACAACCGTCACAAGCACTGATAAATGAAGCGAAGCCAGCGCATATTGCATAAACGTACGGGCCAGTCGCATGTCAACCCAAGCCCCGCGAGGCACCCTGTCTGCGCGGTCTATGAACTGCTGGTCGGGGGGTGAATTCATGCACCGAAGTTTAACGTCGCGGGCCCTCAGCAAGCCGCACAGCAGGGCGTCTGCGAGCCCCAAAAAAGACGGTCTGAGCTATGGATTGAAAAGCGTCAGACCGTTGCATTCGGTGAAGGGGGTGGTCGCCACCTTGCAGGTCAGCACCTTGCCACAACCCTGGCGGTCTTCAATCAAAGTGGCCGAAGTTCATGAAGTCACAGACCCTGTACCAGTCATCTGGCTGCAGTTCGGCCTGGACAAAGCGAGGTCGCACCTTCACACGGACTGCATTGCGAAGTTCGTCGCCTACATCGAAGGCAACGTCAATATCGGCTAACAGCCCCTTCTTCGGAGGTATTAGGGACGGTGTTGCAAGCACCTACCCTGAGTCTTTGCTGACTGTTAACGGAGGGGTCGTGCGCTCACTGCTTGTAGCTGCGCTGCTCTACTGGCCGTTTGACATGCGTGTCGCCAATCATCACTGGCGATCAACGCCCGGCCGCAGCGTACCGGCAAGCGAAGTGCCGACAGTCCGAATCGCATCGCGGCGCTGTCGCGAAGCGTCAGCAACTGATCGCACGGCTTGTGGCTGGACCCGACGGAGCGTCAATCAGGCAATTTGCACAGGGCACACGCCTGCGCGTGATGTCCGCCGTCGTTGAGTGCAAGCCAGCACCTGCCGAGTGCGGTACCAAGACAGTCGCGCGGTATCGCGTGCAGCAGTAGCCAACTGAGCATGGCCACAGCAACAGCATCTAACTGAAAAAGCAATTGGCAGCACCGGCATGGGTATCAAAACTCCAAACCGTTCGATCAGACATCAAGCACTGGCTATAAGGTGAGTAAAACTGCACTTTCGGCTACATGGTGGCTACATGAAACCAAAAGCAAAAAAGGTTTGCTGCTAAATTCATAGCAACAAACCTTTATGCGTATTGGCGGAGAGGGTGGGATTCGAACCCACGGTACCTTGCGGTACGCCTGATTTCGAGTCAGGTACATTCGGCCACTCTGCCACCTCTCCTGTGTCGAATAGGATAGTTTATCAGGTGGATGGAGCCTCCACGATCCCCGTTTTGTGTGGTCGCCCCCGACGGGGCTGGCCTTTTTCTTTCAGACTGCTGATAGTACGGACAGGCCACCCATATAAGGCTGCAGAACGGTCGGTACTTCAATGCTGCCGTCAGCCAGCTGGTAATTTTCCAGTACTGCAACCAGGGTGCGGCCCACCGCCAGACCGGAGCCGTTGAGTGTGTGAACAAACTCGTTTTTGCCTTGCGCATTCTTGAAACGCGCCTGCAGCCTACGCGCCTGAAAGGCTTCGCAGTTGGAGACGGAGCTGATTTCTCTGTACGTGTTCTGCGCCGGCAACCAGACTTCGAGGTCGTATGTTTTTGCAGCGCTAAAGCCCATGTCGCCAGTACACAGCAGCATGACGCGGTAGGGCAATTCGAGTTTTTGCAAAACTGCTTCGGCATGGCCTGTCATGGCTTCCAGCGCTTCATTGCTTTTGTCGGGGTGCGTGATCTGCACCATCTCGACCTTGTCAAACTGGTGCTGACGAATCATGCCGCGCGTGTCACGGCCGTAGCTGCCGGCTTCGGAGCGAAAGCACGGTGAATGGGCGGTGAATTTAAGCGGCAGGTGGGACTCGGGCACGATCTCATCGCGTACGAAGTTGGTCAGCGGCACTTCGGATGTCGGGATGAGGTACAGCGCCGCAGCGTCCGCTTCTGCACCGCCTTCCTGCCCGCCTTTTTTCGCTGCAAACAAGTCTTCTTCAAACTTCGGCAACTGCCCGGTGCCGCGCAGCGAATCGGCGTTCACGATATAGGGTACGTAGCATTCGGTGTAGCCGTGTTCCAGCGTCTGCACGTCGAGCATGAACTGCGCCAGCGCGCGATGCAGCCGCGCCAGCGGGCCTTTCATGACCGTGAAGCGCGAGCCGGCCAGCTTGGTGCCGAGTTCAAAATCAAGACCCAGCGGCTGGCCCAGATCAACATGGTCTTTAACTTCGAACGCATAGGCCGGCGGCTCA
>JANPFZ010000534.1:0-5562 GCA_031423655.1 Polaromonas sp. | reverse complement strand
CTCCCAGCCCACGTCTTCAATCGTGGCTGTACCGTCGGCAATCGTGCCGGCGTTCACGTCCATCAGGTCGTGCCAGCGGCGCGCCAGCTCGCTGCGTGTGGCGACCTTGATCACCGGCACCTCGGCCAGTCCATAAGGCGTGCCGCGCCCGGTGGTAAACACATGCAAGTTCATGCCGGCTGCGAGTTGCAGCGTGCCGCAAATAAAGTCGCTGGCCGGTGTGGCGGCATAAATCAGCTGTCCCTCCAGTCCTTTTTTCCGCAGTTTGTCGCCCGGCGCCAGCACACCGGTGATCGGTGACGAGCCCGATTTGACAATCGAGCCCATGGCTTTTTCAACGATGTTCGACAGGCCGCCCTGTTTGTTGCCGGGCGCGGTGTTGGCGCTGCGGTCAACGCTGCCGCGCTGCAGATAGGCGTCGTACCAGGCCATCTCTCTGATCATCGCTGCGGCCACTTCGGGTGTGGACGCGCGGGCCGTGAGCTGGTCAATCCCGTCGCGCACTTCCGTGGTCTCTGAAAACATCACGCTGGCACCCGCGCGCACCAGCAGGTCGGTGCAAAAACCCACTGCCGGGTTGGCCGTGACGCCTGAAAACGCGTCGCTGCCGCCGCACTGCACACCCACCACCAGTTCGCTGGCTGGCACGGTTTCGCGTCGGCGCGCGTTCAGGCGCTCCAGGTGAAGCTCGGCCTGCCGCATGATGGCCTCGACCATGGACATGAAGCCGACATGCGCATCGTCTTGCAGGCAGATGGTGTCTAACCCCCCTGCGCCGCTTCGCGTCTCCCCCCCTGGCAGGGGGGGCACACCCAGTGGCCCGGCAGAGCCGGTTCCACGGGTGTCGCTGGCCGCTTGAATCGCGATTGCGTTGGTGGGGAACAGCCGCTCCGGCTGCAGCTTCTCGCAGCCCAGGCTGACCAGCATCACCTCACCGCCGAAGTTCGGGTTCAGGCTGATGTTGCGCAGCGTGCGGATCGGAATCTCGGCACCTGGCGCGTCAATCGCCACGCCGCAGCCGTAGCTGTGCTCCAGCGCCACCACGTCATCGACGTTGGGAAACTTCGGCAGCAGCTCGGCCTTGATGCGCTGCACCGCAAAGTCGGTCACGCCCGCCACGCATTGCACGGTTTGCGTAATCGCCAAAATGTTCCGTGTACCGACCGAGCCATCTGCATTGCGAAAACCTTCGAAGGTGTAGCCGTCCAGCGGCGGCTGCGCTGCGGGCTGGATGGTCGCCATCGGCAGGTCGTCGAGCGCGCGCGCGTCAGGCATTTTGAGCAGACGTTCATGCACCCAGCTGCCAGCGGAAATGTCTTTCAGCGCATAGCCAATCGCCATGCCGTAGCGCAGCACCGGCGCACCGGCAAGCAGATCGACCAGCGCCACCTTGTGCCCCTGCGGCACCCGGTCGCGCAGCACCAGCCCGGATGGCAGCGCGGTGCCCGCTGGCAAGCCGGCGTCATTGGCAACGATGGCTACGTTGTCTCGCGGATGCATACGGATGATGCGCGGCTGCCGGCTGTCATGCCCTACAGAAGGTGGTGTCATCAATATCCCATGAAAAAAATGCTTTATTAGACGGTAGCCCAGTGAAGACGTTCTCAAGCAGCTACAAAAATAATAGCTTATGAAGTCTCATCGTGGCCGCGATTGACCAGTGCCCGCGCAAACAGCGGGTGCCGCATGCTGCGCACTTCGTGCTCAATGGTGGCCAGCACCTGGCCCGTCTCCAGGTCGGTGATGTCCTGAAAGCGGTACTGGCTGGCGTTACTTTCCTCGGTGATCAGCCCGCGTTCAAGCAGCCGCCCATGCACACCCGAAAAATCAGCCACGGCGATCTGCAGATGGTGACCGTCATACGGCGGCAGCTTGCGCGCTGTTTCACGGTAGATCAAACTCTGCGCCGGTCCGGTGGTGATGTGAACCAGGCGGCCGCTCGCGTCTTCGCCGGTGCGGCTGATAGCGCTCAAGATACCGGTATAAAAGCGCGCAATGCCTTCGGTGGTGCCGGGCGCCGTATCCATCTCGACATAGGGCATGCCCAAGGTCATCGCGCCAAAGCGTGCAGCATCTGGCGCATGCACGCGAACGCGATTGCCCCACGGGCAGGTGATGTCCACGCTTTCATCGCTGCGGATGAATGCAAACTGCGTCCCATTGAGCAAGGGCTGCACGCCGGCCAGCCGCACCATTAACGCATCCAGATCCTGCATGACGAGGCCAGTCACCCCGCGCAGAACCTGCGCCGGCCCGGTCGGCAAATGAAACTGGCAACCACCCACATTAATCCACGCGTTGTCGATACCGGTGCGCAGGTAAGGGTCACGCGTCAGGCCCAGGCCCATCACGTAGAAGATGATCGCCTGCTGCTGGTCAGGCACCCGCAGATTGACATGACCGAATTCGACGATATTGCCTACGTCCTGGGTGCTGCGCTTGAAGTTTGTCTTGCTGACGGCGGGGCTGGCGGTTTGCGTGGGGTTCACGGGTGGTTTCCTGAAAGGCGGTGTGGCGCAAATAATCGCACATCAGCAGCGTCCGGGCGCATGTTTTGATGTCTTGCCGACGGAGCAACGAAACGCTATCAAAAACATAGCTTGTTGCTCAGGTACTCCTAGGGCGGTAAGTACTTTCCGTTCATATCTGTTTTCGCCAGGTACGTCGATTGATTCCGGCCAACATCGCCCCGCCGTGCGCTAGCTCCCCCGCCTTATTTAAGATTGATGGTGCCTTCAAACGGCACTTTGAGCTGTAAGGTCGGCATCTCCAGCGTCATCGTGACGGGCAGGTTTTCGTTGCCGGCAATGGCGCGGCTGGCGAGGGCCGCTGCAACGGCTTGCTCAATCTCGCGTTGCGAACTGACGCCGACCAGCTTTAAAAACTTGCGAATACTCAGGTTGAGGGCCTCGTCTTCCATGATGGTCTCCGGTGGGTTGGTGATGCTGATGCGGTCGGGCGGTGCGCGGCGCGCCTCAAGCATTCAAAGTATGCGCCGTGTGTCGGCACTATGCAAAGTCGTGCAGTGAGATGGACGTGTCAGGCCACGGCGCCCAAGCTATTCAATCAATAGCAAACAGGTGCAGATCAGCCGCGCGCAGCCTGCAGCACATCACGCGTGCGCAGGGCTTCGCGGCGGGCTGCGTCGGCGAAGTTGTCGTCGGCTGATGCATACAAAACCGCGCGTGACGAGTTCACGATGATGGGCGCGTCAGGCCGCCAGCCGGCCCGCACCGTGGCGAGCGCATCGCCGCCCTGCGCGCCGACGCCGGGAATCAACAGCGGCAAGGTCGGTGCCAGGCTGCGCACGCGTTCGATCTCTGCCGGGTAGGTGGCGCCCACCACCAGACCGAGCTGGCCATTGAGGTTCCACGGGCCCTGCGCCAGGCGCGCGATGTGCTCGTACAGCAGCGGCTGGCCTTCCACTGATGCCAGGCGCTGGTTCTGCAGGTCATCGCCACCGGGGTTCGAGGTGCGGCAGAGCAAGAACGCCCCCTTGCCGGCGTACTTCAGGTAGGGCTCTATCGAGTCAAAACCCATGAAGGGCGACAGCGTCACCGCGTCGGCGCCATAGCGCTCGAAGGCTTCAATCGCGTATTGGCTGGCGGTGCTGCCGATGTCGCCGCGCTTGGCGTCGAGGATGACGGGTACGTGCGGTGCGGTGCTGCGCATGTGGGCCATCAGGCGTTCGAGCTGGCCCTCGGCGCGGTGGGCGGCGAAGTAGGCAATTTGCGGCTTGAAGGCGATCACCAGGTCGGCGACGCTATCGACAATGGCGGCGCAAAAATCGTAGATCTTGCTGGCATCGCCGTTGAATTTGGTGGGGAAGCGGCTGGGTTCCGGGTCCAGGCCGACGCAGAGCATGGACTGGTTCTGCGCAGCTGCGGCGTGCAGCATCTCAAGAAAAGTCATGGCGCCTATTTTACGGGGAGCACCATGATAAAAGCCGTCTTCGACAGAGCCCCCAGCGTAATGGACAGGCCGTTGGAGCCGAAGTTGGTCTGCCCTCGGTCCGCCTGCCTCTGGATTACGCTTTTCAAATCTCTGTCGATAGCCCCTTGGAGTGAAACTGTTGAAAATCTGTCGGCGCTTTTGTGGCAGCGCGTGATGCCATGCTGTTCCTATTTCTAAAGCATTTTTCAGCCCAGGAAGCCCAGGTTGGTCGGATAGTTCGCGCCGCCAAAGCGGTTCAGGTTCGGCAAAATCCCGCTCATCTCGCTGTCGGCCACGCCAAACCATTTCGCCAGCGTGGCGGCGTACTGGTCCACCGAGGTGCTGGGCAGCAAACGGCCTTGGCCGACATGCCACTGGTCTTCGGCCGCGGCCGTGTTGCCAACGCTCACCGGCGGCGCCGAGCCGTAAAACGCCTTGCCGTTGACAGCGCCGCCCACCATCAGGTGATGGCTGCCCCAGCCGTGATCGGAGCCGTCGCCATTGGATGCCAGCGTGCGACCGAAGTCCGACGCAGTGAAGGCGGTGACTTTGCTGGCCACGCCGAGTGCCACGGTGGCGTTGTAGAACTCGGTCATGGCGTTGCTGACACGGCCCAGGTTGGTGACGTGGTTGCTGATCACCCCGTCGTGATTGTCAAAGCCGCCCAGCGACACAAAGAACACCTGACGTTTGTTACCGAGAGAGCTTCTGGAGGCGATGATGCGCGCCACCATGCGCAACTGGCTGGCCAGCGAATTGTTGGCCGAAAAGGTGTTGAATGGCGCGTTGCTTGCGGGGTTGACATCGAGCGCTGCAGTCATCTGCAGTTCAGAGTCAATCGAGCGCCGGGTGACCTTGTTGTATTCGTTCTCCAGCACCTGTCCGCTGCCTGCCCGGATGATCTGTTGCATGGCGTCCCGAACCGCGTTCGAGCCATAAACGCCGTTGCTCACGCTGTTGATTTTCACGGCGCTGTTGCTGCCGATCTGGTACTGCAGGGCTGAGTCACCGGACATGAAAACCGCATTGCCGGAGACATTGATGCAGGTGAAAAGTGAATTGCTATTTGACGACAGCGCCAGGTCACCCAGGTTGCCGCCCCAACCGACGGTCGAGCCTTCGGGCGACGACGACTGCCAGACCGACTGCTGGTCGTTGTGCGAAAACAGATTCGGCGGCAGCGGGTTGCTTCTGCGGTCGGCGCTGTTGTAGCCGGCCCGTGTCGTGGGCGCCACCAGGGGGCCGACGTTGAGCTGCACGGCGGCAGTGCCGGCGTTGAACAGGCCCGCCACACCGGTCATCGACGGATGCAGCGCGTACTGACGCAGTCCGGGCAAGGCCACGCTGGGGTTGAGCAGCGTGGCGGCCAGATCAGCCTTGGCCAGCGCAATGCCGCCTGCCGCTTGCCCCGCGCCGCCGCCGCGAATGGCGCTGTACTTGTTGTAGCTGTCGTCGTCGTAAGTCACCACCGTGTTGGCGTAGTCATTACCGCCGTACATGAAGACGCAGACCAGCGCCTTGTAGTCGGTCGCGTCGAAAGCGGCGGCCTCGCCGATGGCAGCCAGGTTCAGCGCAAACGGCAACGCCGTTCCGGCCAATGCCAGGCGCGAAGACCGGCGCAGGAAGGCG
>JANPFZ010000533.1:0-1834 GCA_031423655.1 Polaromonas sp. | reverse complement strand
GGCCGACTGGCCACTGCATTTCGTCAGCGCTTACGCCAGCACGCACCCATGGGAAGACTGGGCCGAATGCTGGGCGCACTACCTGCACATGCGTGACACGGTGGACACGGCACTGAGCTTCGGCCTGAGCGTGGAACTACTCGACCTGGAATTCACGCCGTTCACCATCGATGCCGTCTATCAGCCCGAGCACGCAGGGGCCGAGCAGTTTCTGGCGTTTTTGAACCACTGGACGCGGCTAACCACCCTGCTCAACGAAATGTCGCGCAGCATGGGCCAGCCCGACTTTTATCCTTTTGTGCTGCCGCGTGACGTGGTGGCCAAACTGCACTTTATTCATCTGGTGGTTGCCGCCAGCGGCCAGCCGCTTGAGTCTGAGCCTGAACCGGTGCCGGTGCCGGTGCCGGTGCCGGTGCCGGTGCCGCAAGCGCCTGAACTGGTTTATCAGCCGGAGTTTCAAGCAAAATAGCTGTCCAGCCCAGTTAATACTTGCGCAAGCAGCTATAAGTTTAATAGCGATTGACAGGCGGTTGCTGGTTGCAAAATAGCGTGCAGCATTGCATGAGCAACTATTTTTTTCAATCACTGTTCATGGCTTCTCCACGCGCTCACCACTACAGCGTCTATGTGATCGAGCTGTCGCCCGAAGTCTGGGATGTGTTTCGTTTTCGTCGCGCCAACCCAGACTACCAGCCTGGCAAGCCAATGGTTTATGTCGGCATGACCGGGCTGGACATTGACCTGCGGTTCGACAAACACAAGGCGGGGATTCAATCCAACGGTTCGTGCGTGACTTCGGGCTTCGCCTGCTGCCGGGGCTATACCGCATCTACAACCCGATGCCGTATGAAGGCGCGCGCGACATGGAAGTCGAGTTGGGCATAGCGCTGCGCGAGGCGGGTTATGGTGTGTGGCAGGCCTGACCCCGGGCGTTGTGGGCAGTTGCACAAAAAGCACGCGGAACGATGCGAAACGAATCGAACAGGACGCAACACTGCGCCGGCTACGTACCAGCTGTTGCTTCGGGGTTGGCCCTGGCCTCAGCTTCGTTGACCACCGCGTCGAGCGCCTGCGCCACCACGCCCTGCGAATCGACCGGCCGCAGCAACAGCTCTTTGATCAGCCGCTCGCAGGTTCGACGCGTCATGGAATGAGCCCGGCCACCGTCGCTGACGAACATGAACAAGGTACCCTTGTTGCTGGCCCAGACCAGCTGGGCGCGCAGCCAGCGGCGCCGATAAAAAAGATCAACCCAGGCACCCGAACGCAGGGCAAGCACCATGGCTTCGGCATCACTTGCGCCATCGGTCTCCTGGGCGGAATCTGGCGCGTCATCTTCCAGTGATGTGGTCGGCAGATCGGTACCAGCGGCCACCCCACTATTTTCAGCGGCGGCGCTTTCGACTTCGATTGCTTCTTCTGTTGCGTCTTCTGTTGCGGTTTCAGCTTTGGATTGATTTCCATCCTCTGTCGGCGGCAGTGCTGATACCGACAGGCCCTCATCTTCCTGCGGCCCGCGGGAGTCATCGTTTTCGCTCGACAGCGCGTCGTCAAAGCCAGCCGCCGCCCGGTCTTCACGCCCCAGCCAAGGCTGTGCTGCCGCCCTGGCAAGTCGTTGCTCTGGGGTGGCAGGCATCTCTTCGGGTGCCAGCGGTGCGTCGGCAGATTCTTCGGCATCGCGCTGGGTCTTGAGGCGCCGGAGTTTGAGCACGGGCTGATGAATGCGCATCAAGCCCTCAAAAAACGCCTCGCTTTCGCGCGGGTCCTTGTCCAGCAGCTCAAGCCCCGCATGCAAGCGCGTCAGCAAGCCCGGAATCATCTCGATCAGCTTGGA
>JANPFZ010000532.1:0-7655 GCA_031423655.1 Polaromonas sp. | reverse complement strand
GCGATGACGAGCTGTACGCGCTGGTGGCCGGGCCCGACTACCCGGGTGGCGGGCAGATTATTTCAGGTAGCGCCGAAATCGCGGCTGCGTACAGCAGTGGGCGCGGATCGCTGAAGGTACGCGCGCGATGGAAAATCGAGGACCTGGCGCGCGGTCAGTGGCAACTGGTGGTGCAGGAACTGCCACCCGGCGTCAGCACGCAGAAGGTACTGGAAGAAATTGAAGAGATCACCAACCCGAAGATCAAGGCTGGGAAAAAAGCGTTGAGCCAGGACCAGGTGCAGCTCAAGCAATCGGTGCTGGCTGTGCTCGATGTGGTGCGCGACGAATCGAGCAAAGACGCTGCCGTGCGCCTGGTGTTCGAACCCAAGACCAGCCGCATCGAGCAGGCCGATCTCATCAACACCTTGCTGGCGCACACCAGCCTGGAGAGTTCCTCTTCGATCAATCTGACCATGGTGGGCCTGGATGGCCGGCCGACGCAAAAATCGCTGCGGCAGATGCTGCTGGAATGGATAGCGTTCCGCCAGACCACAGTGCAACGGCGATCGCAGCACCGGCTGGACAAGGTGCTGGACCGCATTCATATCCTCGAAGGTCGGCAGCTGGTGCTGCTCAATATCGACGAGGTCATCGCCATCATCCGCCGCTCGGATGAGCCCAAGGCAGCGCTGATTGATCGTTTCACGCTCAGCGACCGGCAGGCTGAAGACATTTTAGAGATTCGCCTGCGTCAACTGGCCCGGCTTGAGGCCATCAAGATCGAACAGGAACTGAAAACCCTGCGCGAAGAGCAGGGCAGGCTGGAAGAAATCCTCGGCAGCCCGGCGGCGCTGCGCCGTCTGTTGATCAAGGAAATCGAAACCGACGCGAAGCAGTTTGCTGACGCACGCCGCACCCTGATTCAGGCCGGGAAAAAAGCCGTGCTTGAGGTCAAGGTACTCGATGAGCCGGTGACGGTGGTCATCAGCGCCCGCGGCTGGGTGCGTGCCCGCTCGGGCCACGGCCACGATGCGGCCAGCTTTGCCTTCAAGGCTGGCGACGGGCTGTATGCCACCTTCGAATGCCGCACCGTC
The DNA here is from genome assembly GCA_031423655.1 of Polaromonas sp. Lineage (GTDB taxonomy): Bacteria > Pseudomonadota > Gammaproteobacteria > Burkholderiales > Burkholderiaceae_C > Polaromonas. The sequence continues at coordinate 6,579 of JANPFZ010000532.1, read as the reverse complement.
GATACGGTGCTGGCATTTGGCTCACGCGGCCGGATTTATTCGGTGCCGGTGGCAGCCATGCCCGGCGCGCGCGGCGACGGCCAGCCGCTGACCACGATGATTGACCTCGAATCAGGCACGCAGCTGGTGCATTACTTCGCCGGGCCGGGCAACGCCACGCTGCTGCTCAGTGGCAGCGGCGGTTACGGCTTTCTGGCCACGGTCGAAAACATGACCACGCGCCTGAAAGCCGGCAAGGCATTCATCAGCCTCGGCGACGGGGAAACAGTTTGCAAGCCGTCGCTTGTATCAAGCGCTTCTGGCACGTCGGGCGCCTTGCCTCTGGTAGCAGCCACCCACGTCGCCTGTGCCTCAAGCAATGGCCGCATCCTGACGTTTGAAATCGGCGAGCTGAAAACGCAGGCCGGTGGCGGTCGCGGGCTGCTGCTGATCGACCTGGACGCCAAAGACACACTGGCCGGTGCGGCGGCCTACACCCGCAGCGTGAAGATCGAAGGCACAGGCCGAGGCGGCAAGGCGCGCGAAGAAACGCTGGAGATCCGCAGTTTGAACAACGCACGTGGTGCGCGGGCCCGTAAAGGCAAGGCCGCTGATCTGGGCTTCAAGCCGACCGGGATTTGCCGGGTCGAGTGATGAAATTGGCTTCTAGCCCAAGAAATACGTGCGTAAGCAGCTATTTATTTGATAGCGTGTCGGCGGTCGTCTGGTTCAACACAGCCATCCATCTCTGCAGTACGGCCAGGTGCATGGGCAGGCGGCTCCAGATCGCTTGCGCCAAGGCCTCGTTGTAAGTGTGCGAAGTCAGATTGCGGTCATCCACCAAGTCCATGGCGAGCCGGGCATCGGCTTCTGTCAGCAGCGCGTTTTGCGCACACGACCGAATAACGGATTTCGGACTGGCGAGTTCCAGTCCAAACTGAATTGACAGCACGCTCTGGGCGGCTTTCCAGCAGGCCTCTGTGCTGTATTCAAATCGCTGTATGGCCGCGTCGCGCTCCACCCCTGTAGGTGCAACGATGGGCGTTAACTCCTGCAGCGTCGCCAAGGCGCGGCTAGCCATTTGTAAGCGCTGGTTTAAACGCTCCATTCAATGCCTTCGCGCGTAATCGATTCGCGCAGCGCGGCATCTGCATCATTCCAGTCCACCACGTCCACATTCAGCAGGCAGCTGCTCTCGTCAAGCGCTTCTCGCAGCGCAGCGAGGACGCCTGCAGGCAAGGCCGGGTCAGCCTGCACAGCCACGTCAATGTCAGACCACGTTTGTGCATCTCCCCGCGCGCGGGAACCAAAAAGCCGGACGTGTACGTTTCGATCTGCCAGATGTGTATGGACGACGCGACTTGCGATTTCAATATCCGGGTGGATGGGGACTGCCATGAGGCATTGTTTCACGCGTCTGTGGGTGCTGCAAGCGCCCTTATTCCAGCGCCGCCATCAGATAAGCATGAATTTCCATTGAAGCTTTGGGTTGTGAGGTGATCCGGATGCGACTCACGCCAGCTCCGCAATCATCTCAATCTCAACACACGCGCCCATCGGAATCTGTGCCACGCCGAATGCGCTGCGGGCGTGTTTGCCGGCATCACCGAACACTTCGCCGAAAAGTTCGCTGGCGCCGTTGGTCACGAGGTGCTGCTCGGTGAAGTCGCCGGTCGAGTTGACCAGGCTCATCAGCTTGACGATGCGCTTGACCTTGCCCAACTCGCCAGCGGCCGCCTGCAGTGTGCCCATCAGGTCGATGGCAATGGCGCGGGCGGCGGCCTTGCCTTCTTCGGTTGTCATGTTCTTGCCGAGTTGACCAACCCACGCCTTGCCGTCTTTTTTGGCGATGTGACCGCTGATGAAAACCAGCTTTCCGGTTTGCACAAAGGGCAGATAAGCCGCTGCCGGCGTGGCGACTTCGGGCAGCGTGATGTTCAGGGCTTTAAGTTTGTCGAGGATGGTTTGCGTGCTGGTGGTCATGGTGTGTTCCGTGTTGGGTGTAGAGCGGGTCAAGCCGCTGGAAAAGTTCGATCAAGCTGGTATATAAACAAAAAAGGCCTGTAGCCCACGTAATACGTGCGCAAGCAGCTATTGAATTAATAGCGCCGTGATCGGGCGGGCCACTTTATCTTAACGCTCTGGAAGCGGGCCAACATGCCGTCATGATGGCCTTCAGACGAGCTGTCAGGGCGCTACCGAATCCATCGGTTTCACCGTCACCGCCACTCGCAGTGTGTGCCGGCTGCCGCCGCGAATCACGCCGCGCATCGGGGACACGTCGAGGAAATCCCGGCCAGTGGCCAGCGTCACATAGTCTTCGCCGGGCGCGCGGTTGTTGGTCGGATCGAAGTCGAGCCAACGGCCACTTTGCGCGTCTTCGCCGGGGAAATAAACCGAGGCCCAGGCATGCGAGGCGTCGCTGCCAATCAGTCGCGGCTGGCCGGGTGGCGGCGTCGTCAACATATAGCCGCTGACATAGCGCGCCGGCAGGCCCATGGCGCGGCAGCAGGCGACCATGATGTGGGCGAAATCCTGGCACACGCCTTTGCCTTGGTTGAGGGCGTCGAGTGCTGGCGTATTGACTTCGGTGCTTTCGCTGTCGTAAGTCATGCGGGTGTGGATCTGTGTCATCAGCGCATCGGCGGCAGCCAGCAGGGGACGCCCTGGCGTGAAGCTCGCCTGAGCGAATTCGGTGAAGGCGTCGGCCTGCGGCACGTAGGGCGACGTGAACAAAAATTCGGCTGCGCTGTCATAGGCGGCGCCCGCGCGGTAGCGAAATCGCTCTCGCACCTGTTCCCACGGCGCGATGAGCTGCGGCGCGGAAGGCACGTCCCGCGCCAGCGGGTCAGGCGTGGTGCTGACAATGCTGTCGGCCACCACCGTCAGCTGGTCATGCGCCGACTGAAAAGAAAACGACGCGCGCGTATTGCCATACACATCGAGTTGCTCGCGCAGCAGCGCCGGTGGTGGCTCGATCTGCAGCTGGTAGCCCAGCAGTTGCTGTGTGTCGGAGTTCGCCGGTTTCAGGACCACCACATGTTGCGCCGTATCGACCGCTGGCTGATAGCGGTAGCTGGTTTCGTGAACGACGTGCAGCAGCATGGTTTCAAGCGCCCAGGCTCTGGCTGCCGTCGGTCGCGTGGCTGAAATACCGGCGGCTGATGGCGTCGGAAAGATCCAGTGCCGATTGCGAGAGCTGGTCCATCAGGCCGGTGAGGTGGGCGCATTGGCGCTGCCGGTCAGCGGCCAGGTTGGAGTCAGCCGATTCGCGCCATAGATCATCTGTTGCCCATCCGCCCGGGTCGGCGAGCGCTGCGGTCAGGTCAGGCAGATTGACCGGCGCATTGCCCGACAGTTTGGCCAGACGACCGCGCAGCGTCATGACGACCCAGCCGAGTGAGCGCGGGTTGTCGCGGTCCAGCACCAACAGATCGAGTAGTGCCGGCATGCCCTGCTGCTGCTGGTACTGCGCGTGAAAGGTGATGGTGCTGTCAAAGAAGGCCAGCAGGGCATTAAAGCCGCCTTCGTCGAACACGGCCCCGGTTTCGAAGGCCTGCTTGAGCGCGGCCGACAGGGTGTGCAGCCGCTCGGTCAGGCGGCCGATGCTGAGCAGCCGCCAGCCGTCATCACGCGTCATCCGGTCGGTCTGCGCGCCCGTCATGGCCACCAGGAATGCACCGGCTGATTCGAGGGCTCGAAGTGCCTGCTCGCTGGAATAGTCGAGCGCAGGCTGACTTGTGTTGCCGGCCGGAATATCGGGGCGATTGAACGTCCTGCAGCGGTGGAAAAAATCAGCCTCGGCTTTGGCAATGAGCTGCCACTGCTCGTGCGACAGGCGCTCGCGCACGGCAGCGGCAGCGCTTTTCAGGGCCTTGAGGTTGTAGCCCACGCTCGCTGCCTGCGTGGTGTCGGCCAGGTTGGCGATCAATGCGCGTTCGAAGACGCGGCGCGCCTGCGTGGCCGGAGGAACAGTGCCCAGCACCAGCATGTTGCTTTGCGCCATGCTGGAGAGCCACGCCAGCAGCGTCTGCGAATTCTGGTCTTCGCCACCCAGGCATTGGAGAATCACCTGCGCCAACCTGCAGGCGTTCTCGGCGCGTTCTGTATAGCGGCCAAGCCAGAAAAGATTCTCGGCCGCCCGGCTGGTTACTGGCGGTTTCTGGCGCAGGGAGCGGGCTGGTTCTTCGCGCGTGGACACGTCTGCCGCGTCGGTCAGCGTGTCCGTGGCATCGTTGGCTGCAGGGCTGACAGGATCGCCGTGCAACTCTGCCGGTGGCGATGCAATTTCGGACGCAGCACTGCTTTGGGCATCACCCATCACCCACACGTCGGCGCTGCTGCCGCCGTGCTGCATCGACGCCATATTTTCTTTGGCTCCCGCCAGTCGCGCCAGACCGCCCGCCAGCACCTGCCACGAGCCCGCGCCGTCAGCGACGGCAAACACGCGCAGCATCGCTGATCGCGGGGCGATTCTTTCGCCGTGCCAGGTGGGCGTCTGCGACAACGGCTGGTAAGCCTGCACTGTGTAGTCTTCGCCGCGCCTAAGGATGCGGCCTGCCCACTCGTCAAGCTGGCTGCGAGGTGTCAGGTGACCGATCACGGACTCCATGTTATTGCCGGGATAAGTCGGCTTGATCACACAATTTTTCAGCTGCGTGAGCGTGTCCTGCAGCACCGCCTGCTCACCGCACCACCAGGTCGGCAGTGAAGGCATGGCCAGCGTTTCCCCCAGCAGATGCCGGGACAGCGCCGGCAGAAATCCGAGAAGCGCAGTCGATTCCAGCACCGCCGAGCCCGGCGTATTGACCACCAGCACCTTGCCCGCGCGGATCACCTGCAGCAGTCCGGGAACGCCGAGCGTTGAATCAGACCGGAGCTCAAGCGGATCAAGAAACTCGTCGTCCAGCCGCTTCAAAATGCCATGGACCGGCTCCAGGCCATGCAGGGTCTTGAGATACAGCCGCTCGTCACGAACCGTCAGGTCGCTGCCTTCAACCAGCGTCAGGCCAAGAAAGCGCGCCAGGTAGGCATGCTCAAAATAGGTTTCGTTGTACGGCCCCGGCGTCAGCAACACCACGCGGCTGCCGGCATCATGGCCATGAGCCGGGCTCATGGCTTTGAGGCCATCGACCAGTGCCTTGTAGCAGGCCGCCAGCGGCTGCACATTCATCTCTCGAAAAGCCTCGGGAAACTGGCGTGAAATGCTGAGGCGGTTTTCAAGCAGGTAACCCAGCCCGGAAGGCGCTTGCGTCCGCTGCGACACGACGGACCAGCGCCCGTCGGGGCCGTGCGCCAGGTCGAAAGCAGCAATGTGCAGGTAGGTACGGCCCACTGCCGGCACGCCCTGCATGGCGCGCAAATAACCAGGATGCCCATGAACGAGTGCGCTGGGCAGCAAACCCTTGGCCAGCAGTTGCTGCGGGCCGTAAATGTCGGCCATGACCCGGTCAAGCAGGCGCGCGCGCTGACGAATACCGGCTTCTATAAATGCCCAGTCCTGACTGGAAACCAGCATTGGAAAAAGATCGAGCGACCAGGGTCGCTGCGGGCCGTCGGCGTCGGCGTAGACGTTATAGGTCACGCCGTTATCGCGAATTTGCCGCTGTAGGTGGCCGCTGCGCTGGTTCAGTTCCTGAAATCCGTCAGTACCCAGGAAGTTGAAAAACCGGGTCCAGTTTTCTGACAGCGGGGACGCGGTGTCAATGCCACCGACCGGGGTTTGCGTTGGCGTTTGCGTCTGAGTTTGAGTTTGAGTTTGGGAGGCGGTGCGTCCGGGTTCTGCGGCGTCGGCAGAGGCATCGCTGCCGTCTGGACCCGCAACGCGCAGGACAGGCGCTCTGGCTTGGCGGAGGGCTTCGCATGAGGCGCTGGATGCGGACACGCTGCCCCGAAGCTCATCGTAGTGGCCTGGCGCTGCGGCGGGCGACAGCGCCGCCGCCAGCTCAAAGGGGGTGTCAAAAAATTGAGCCGCGAAAAGGGAAGGGGTGATGTTTTCCACAGGTCTCAAGTATGCCCTTACGCATTCTGCGGCCGGGACCAGAAAATCCGCTATCGCAAATCAAGCGTGAACGGAAATTCACGGCTAGGCGCCACCGGTTTCACCCGCATTTTTCCGGGCGTGTGCCCCATGCGCAAAAAGCGGGTGAGGCGCCGGCTTTCGGCTTCATACGAGTTGACTGGCAGCGTTTCATAACTGAGCCCGCCTGGATGCGCGACGTGGTACTGGCAGCCGCCCAGTGAGCGTTCCATCCAGGTATCGACAATGTCGAAAGTCAGCGGTGCATGTACGCCAATCGATGGGTGCAGTGCTGAAGGCGGGTTCCAGGCCTTGTAGCGCACGCCGGCGACGTACTCGCCGACACGCCCGGTACTTTGCAGGGGCAGTGCGCGGCCATTGACGGTAACCACGTAGCGGTTTTCGTTGAGACCCGTCACATGCACTTCGACCCGTTCCAGTGATGAATCGACATAGCGCACGTTGCCGCCGGCCGAGCCCTCTTCGCCCATTACATGCCAGGGCTCAAGTGCGCTGCGCAGCGTCAGCTCGATGCTGTTGGCTTTTACCTGGCCGATCATCGGGAATCGGAATTCGAAGTG
>JANPFZ010000531.1:0-3598 GCA_031423655.1 Polaromonas sp. | reverse complement strand
ATGGCTGTCGCCACGGCGCAGGTGCCCAAATTCACCGTCATCATCGGCGGCAGCTTTGGCGCCGGCAATTACGGCATGTGCGGCCGTGCCTACAGCCCGCGCTTTTTGTGGATGTGGCCGAACGCACGCATCTGCGTGATGGGCGGCGAACAGGCCTCGTCAGTGCTCGCCAGTGTGCGCCGCGACGGTATTGAAGCCAAGGGCGGCGAGTGGAGCGCCGACGAAGAAAAAGCCTTTAAGCAGCCGATGCTGGACCAGTTCGAACGCCAGTCGCACCCGTATTACGCCAGCGCCCGCCTGTGGGACGACGGTGTGATCGACCCCGCCGACACACGACGCGTGCTTGCGCTGGGGCTTGCAGCCAGCCGGCATGCGCCAATTCCCGAGCCGAAGTTCGGCGTGTTCCGGATGTGATGACGTGTACAATGTGTGTTGATAACGAAATATATACACATCATGCGAACCAACAACGATATTGACGAAGACCTCATGGCCGAGGCCATGAAGGCTGGGCCTTACAAGACCAAGAAAGACGCTGTAGAGGCGGGCTTGAAGCTGCTTGCCCGGCAGGCTGCCTACCGTGAGATTTTGAAGTGGCGTGGCAAGCTCAAGTGGGAGGGCGACGAAAGTATCGACTGGACGCAGCCCGCCGGGGCGACCAGCGCGGTGGTCGCCCAAGAGCCTGCTCCAAGGAAGTACCGTGCTCGTCGTTGATTCAAGTGTCTGGATCGACTTCTTCAATGACTCTGATCAGCCCGCAGCCCAATTGCTCGACCACCTGCTTGGGAACGGAGAGGTGAGGCTTGTCGTGCCTGACCTAGTGCTGTTCGAGGTACTGCGCGGATTCAGACATGAGCGCGACTACAGGCAGGCACGCTTGCTGATGCAAACGCTCAGCATTGAGCCCATCGGAGGTACAGAGACTGTGCTCGCCGCAGCGCAGCATTACCGCAGCCTGCGCGAGCAGGGCGTGACGGTACGGAGCTCCATTGATGTTTTGGTCGCGGCGTTTTGCATCGAGCACGATTACGCCTTGCTGCACCGCGACCGGGACTTCGATGCGTTCGAAGAACTGCGTGGCTTGCGCGGCTGGCAGCATTGAATATTTTCACCACCGACACCTGCGACAGCTCTACGCCAAACAAAAGCCCCTGATGGAAAACATCTACCTCACCGCCGAACACCAAACCCTGCAGGACCAGATCGCCCGCTTCATCGCCAAAGAAGTCGAGCCGCACGGCGCCTCTTGGGAAGAAGCCGGCTGCGTGCCCCGCGATGTGCTGCGGCGCATGGGTGCGGCGGGTTTGTTCGGCCTGATGTATGAAGAGCGATACGGCGGAGCCGACAGTGACGCGCTGACCAATCTGGTGTTTGCCGAGGCGCTGTCGCAGTCGACCTTTGCCGGCTTCATCATCACGGTGCTGGTGCATACTGACATGGCCAGCCCGCATTTGCACCACGCAGGCAACGCGGCGCAAAAGGGCAAGTACCTGAAAAGGGTCATCGCCGGCGAGCTGATTACGGCGGTCGGCATCACCGAACCGGGCGCCGGTTCCGACGTTTCCGGTATCCGCACTACGGCGAAGCGCAACGGCGACGAGTGGGTCATCAATGGAACGAAGATGTTCATCACCAACGGCGTGCATGCCGATCTGTATTTTGTCGCGGCCAGGACCGGCACGGGCAAGCGCGACATGTCGATGTTCATCGTCGACAAGGGCACGCCTGGGTTCACGGTCGGCCGCGCGCTGAAGAAAAGCGGCTGGCTGTCCTCTGATACAGCCGAGCTGATCTTTGACAACGTGCGCATCCCGGCTGGCAACCTGCTCGGCGAAGAGGGCAAGGGCTTTTATTCGGTGATGAAAAACTTCCAGACCGAACGCATCGCCCTCGGTGCGATGGCGGTCGGGCATTGCCAGCAGGCGCTCAAGCTCACGCTCGACTATGTGCGCCAGCGCCAGGCCTTCGGCGGGCCCTTGTGGGACCAGCAAACCATCCGTCAGCGGCTGTCGATGCTGGACGCCAAGACCCGCGCGGCGCGCCAGTTCATGTACCACTGCGCCTGGCGCGTGACGCAGGGGCATGACATCGTGCAGGATGTGTCAATGCTCAAGGCGCTGACTGGCGAGCTGGTCAATGAAGTCGTGCAGACCTGCCAGCAGTTTCACGGCGGCATGGGCTACATGCGTGAGACGCCGATTGAACGCCTGTGGCGCGATGCGCGCGTGCTGGCGATTGGCGGCGGGGCGACCGAGGTAATGCTTGAAGAAGCGGCGAAGCGGTATTGAAGGCACAAATCTATGAAGCACCTTGAACTTACATGCCGAAATGCGGTTGCCACCGTCACCCTTAACCGCCCCGACGTGCGCAATGCCTTCAACGACGAAGTCATCGCGGAACTGACGACGGCTTTTCAGGAGCTGGGTCAGCGTGACGACGTTCGCTGCGTCATCCTGGCCGCTGCGGGCAAGGCGTTTTGCGCCGGCGCTGATTTGAACTGGATGCGTCGCATGGCTGACTACACGTATGAGCAAAATTTGTCTGACGCGGGTCAGCTCGCCACCATGCTAAAAACAATTTACGAATGCCCCAAGCCGACGATTGCGTGCGTGCAGGGCGATGCTTATGCGGGCGGCACCGGGCTGGTGGCGGCGTGCGACATCGCGATTTCTGTTGACACCGCCAACTACTGTTTGAGTGAAGTCAGGCTGGGCCTGATTCCGGCCACCATCAGCCCGTATGTGATTCGGGCTATGGGCGCACGGGCTGCGCACCGCTACTTCCTGACGGCCGAGCGATTCGATGCGCGTGAGGCGCACCGCATTGGTTTTGTTCACGAAGTCGTTGCTACGTCGGCACTTGATGCACGAGTCGCCGAGCTGGCGCAGACGCTGGTCAATGCCGGGCCGCAGGCCATCAGGCTGTGCAAAAAACTGGTGCAGGACGTGGCTGAGCAAGCTATCACAGCCGAGCTGGTGCAGATGACTGTCGAAGGCATTGCCGACATTCGCGTCAGCGCCGAGGGCCGTGAAGGCGTGCAGTCGTTTTTGCAGAAGCGAAAACCGAACTGGCTCATCCCTGATTCACTTTGAGAAGCATTTGATGCAAGTCATGAGCGCCGCGCCGGGCCGCCCCAAGCAAGCTCGCACCCCCTCGGGGGGCAGCGAGGACACGTCAGTGCTGAGCGCGGGGGCATCATGAACCTTGATACTGCCCAACTGGTTGCCCTCGCAGGAGCTTTGGGTTGGGCCAGTGGCGTGCGGCTCTATCTGGTCGTACTGCTGACGGGCCTTGCGGGTTACCTGGGCTGGGTCAACCTGCCGCAGGGCTTGCATCTGCTTTCCAATCCGGTGGTGCTGGGCGCCAGCGGCTTCATGGTGTTTGTCGAGTTTTTCGCTGACAAGATTCCGGGGCTCGACTCACTGTGGGACGTGGTTCACAGCGTGATTCGCATTCCGGCTGGGGCGGCGCTGGCGGCGGCTGCGTTCGGCGCTGATAGCGGGGCGATGTCGCTTGTAGCCGCACTGTTGGGTGGCACGCTGGCCGCTACCAGTTTTGCCGCCAAAGCCACAACGCGGGCTGCAATCAATACATCGCC
>JANPFZ010000530.1:0-2405 GCA_031423655.1 Polaromonas sp. | reverse complement strand
CCCGTCATCAAGGACACCACCGAGTTTCTGTCGCAAGCCTTGATGGCCGCGCATCACCAGATCATTCGCTATGCCACTGAAAAAGGCATGCTCGACACCCCCCGGACTACGCTGGTTGCAGTCATTTTGCAGGGCACAGGCGCGACCTGGGTGCACTGCGGCGATTCGCGGCTTTATGTGGTCCGCGATGGCGAGTTGCTGACCCGCACGCGAGACCATTCCTATCTGGAGCAGCGAAACGCCGGCGTCGTCAGGCTTGAGCGCATCAACCGCAATATTCTTTTTACCTGCCTGGGTTCGCCGACGAAACCGGTCTTTGACGTGGCCGGCCCGGTGACCCTGCAACAGGGCGACAAACTGCTGCTCTGCTCCGATGGTTTATGGGGCAGCTTGAGCGATGAGGAAATCGTTCATCATATGGCCAATAAAAACGTGTCTGATGCGGTGCCCGACCTGGTGGAAGAAGCCTTGCGGCTGGGCGGCCCGCACAGTGACAACGTGACCGTTTTGGCGATGGAGTGGGAAACACCAGACGCGTTCGAATCGACGCGCGGCGTCTCCACCGACAGCATCATGGAAGGCGTGTTTGCCTCGACCATTCAGGCCGGCGTGCTGGATACGCTGGTCGATGAGCTTGACGAGGCAACAATTGAACGATCGATTGCCGAAATCAACGAGGCTATTCGCCGCTCGGCCGCCAGGAAAGCCTGAAAATTTTCGCTTGGGCTGGCCCGTGCCGTCCCGAAAAAAAGAGTCTGGCGCGGTCCTGTCTTTTTATTCTTCCGGCCTCTTGAGCCAGAAAGCCACTTACCATGAGCCAGTTTGTTCGCAGCAGCGCACGCGCCGCTGACGCGCTTCGCCCCGTCCGCCTCACGCGCCACTACACCGTACACGCTGAAGGCTCGGTGTTGGTCGAATTTGGCGGCACCAAGGTGCTTTGCACCGCGTCGGTCGAAGAACGAGTACCAGGTCATAAAAAAGGCAGCGGCGAAGGCTGGGTCACCGCCGAATACGGCATGCTTCCCCGCGCCACCCACACTCGCAGCGACCGCGAAGCCGCACGCGGCAAGCAAAGCGGCCGCACGCAGGAGATCCAGCGTTTGATCGGCCGCTCCATGCGTTCCGTGTTCGACCTGAAAAAACTGGGCGAACGCACGATTTACCTCGACTGCGATGTGATACAGGCCGACGGGGGCACGCGCACCGCCAGCATCACCGGTGCGTTCGTGGCGGTGCAGGATGCGGTCAACAAACTGCTGGCCGAAGGCAAGCTGCAGGAAACACCTATCCTTGACCACGTCGCAGCGATTTCCGTCGGCATCGTGCAGGGCACGCCTTTGCTGGATCTGGAATATACCGAAGACTTTGCCTGCGATACCGACATGAATGTTGTCATGACCGGCGCTGGCAACTATGTCGAAGTGCAGGGCACTGCAGAACGCGCCGCGTTTTCACGCAAGGAAATGGACGCGCTGCTATTGTTGGCCGAAAAAGGCATTGCCGAACTGGTCACGATGCAAAAGCAGTCGCTATTAAAGTAATAGCTGCTTACGCATGCTTTACGTGGGCTAGAGGCCGATTTGACTATGAAAATCGTACTGGCGTCGAATAATCCCGGCAAACTGGCTGAATTACAGGCCATGCTGGCGCCGCTGGGCGTGCAGTTGGTGCGCCAAGCGGATCTGGGCATATCGGAGGCCGAAGAGCCGTTTCGCACCTTTGTTGAAAACGCGCTCGCCAAAGCGCGTTACGCAGCCCGGCTCAGTGGGCTGCCGGCCATCGCCGATGACGCCGGTCTGTGCGTCGAGGCGTTCGGCGGCTTGCCGGGCGTTGACACGGCGTTCTACGCGACGCAATTTGGCTATGCCAAAGGTGATGACAACAACGTCAAGGCGTTGCTGGAGCAGATGGGCGGTGTGGCCGACAGGCGGGCTGCGCTGGTCAGCACGCTAGTCGCCGTGCGGTCCGCCGACGACCCCGAGCCGCTGATCGCGAGCGGGCGGGTGGCGGGCGACATTACCCGCGAGCCCATGGGCAGCAATGGGTTTGGCTTCGATCCTGTGATGTTTCTGCCCGCATTTGGCAAAACCTTTGCGCAGTTGCCGGTCGAAGTCAAAAACGCCAATAGCCACCGCGGCCAGGCGGTCAGGCAGATGCTGGTGTTGATGCGCGAGCGATGGCTAACATGACCCACCCCGTTACCTTGCGCACTTCGTGTCGAGGCACACCCTTAAGGGGCGACCCCAGCAGTCCCGCAAAGCCGGTTCTGCGGTGCCTGCTTGTCTTGAGCGACTTTGGCATAGGGCACGTCTATGCCAGTTCTGTGAGCTCAATTGACGTGAACTCAAAATGAAAGACATTCAGCACTACATGCGAAGCGGCACCCTGCAGCTTGCCGCACTGCC
>JANPFZ010000529.1:0-5011 GCA_031423655.1 Polaromonas sp. | reverse complement strand
GATCAACGGCGGCGCCGATGTGCTGATGCAAAACACCGATTCGTCGGCCGTGCTGCAGACCGCCGAAAAAATGGGCAAGCGCGCCTTCGGCTGGGACAGTGACATGACCGCCTACGGCCCGAAAGCCCACCTCGGTTCGGCAATCATCAACTGGGGGCCTTATTACGTCAAAGCCGTTGGCGAAGCGCTGACTGGCAAGTGGACGACCGGTCAGGCCTGGTGGGGCGTGAAAGAAGGCGCTATCGACATGGTGTCGGTTGCCGCTGACGTGCCGGACGAGACCAAAAAGCGCATCGACGAAGTGAAAGCCGGTTTGAAAGACGGCAGCTTTTCAATCTGGAAAGGCCCGATCATGGACAACACTGGCAAGGAATTGCTGGCTGCGGGCACGACGGCTGATGATAAATTTCTGGGTGGGCTGAAGACTTATGTCAAGGGCGTTGAGGGCAAGGTGCCGGGCGGTAATTAAGCTTGCCGCTTGCTATGCTGTCGGAGGAGGAACTCTCTTCCTCGCTGTCCCTGTGGGAGTAGGCAGGGACGAGGGCCAGCGGTGGTGGTTAATTTGATCTTGTCCACTTGGCGACGCGCCCCCATCCCAACCTTCCCCCAGCGGGGGAAGGAGCAAAAGACCAGAATCAGGCAAGCTGCATTTGTGCAGCTTTTTCGTTTGGAGTTGTCATGAAACACGTTCAATCCGTTGCCGCAGACCGCCTGCCTGACCTGCTTCGCGCCATGCCCAAAGCAGAGCTGCACATCCACATCGAAGGTTCACTCGAACCCGAGCTGATTTTTGCGCTGGCGGCACGCAACGGCATCGCCATTTCTTATGCCGACGTAGACGCGCTGCGAAAAGCCTATGCGTTCACCAATTTGCAGAGCTTTCTCGATATCTATTACGCGGGCGCCAGCGTGCTTATCACGAGCCAGGATTTTTACGACATGACCTGGGCTTATCTGGTCAAGGCCGCGAATGACAAGGTGCTGCACACGGAGATTTTCTTTGACCCACAAACCCACACGGCGCGCGGTGTTGGTATGGGGATCATCATCGATGGCCTGCACCGCGCCTGCGTCAATGCGCAGGAAAAACTCGGTATCAGCGCTGCATTGATCATGTGCTTTTTGCGCCATTTAAGCGAAGAGGAAGCCTTTGAAACGCTGGAACAAGCTATGCCCTACCGCGACAAGATCATCGGCATCGGTCTGGATTCGGGTGAAGTCGGCAACCCGCCGGAAAAGTTTGCGCGGGTGTTTGCGCGCTGCCGAGAACTCGGCTTTCGCCTCGTCGCGCACGCGGGCGAGGAGGGCCCGTCCGCTTATGTCTGGACGGCGCTTGACGTCTTGAAAGTCGAGCGAATTGACCACGGCGTGCAGTCGAGCAAAGACGCCTTGCTGATGCAGCGCCTGGCCAAAGACCGCATCGCGCTGACGGTGTGCCCGCTGTCGAATTTAAAGCTCTGCGTGTTCCCCGATCTGTCCAGTCACAACCTGCGCGAGCTGCTGGATGCGGGCCTGGCAGCGACCGTCAACTCCGACGACCCGGCCTATTTTGGTGGCTACATGAGTGACAACTTCACGCAGACCTTTGCCGCATCTTCTGGCGCGCTGGCGGCTCAGCATGCGTATGCGCTGGCGCGCAACAGCTTCGAGGCGAGTTTCATTGATGCGTCGGCGAAGCGGCGCTATGTTGACCAGTTGGACGCGGTTTTTGAAGGATTTCGGTGACGCGAGAAAGTCCGACAACAGAGGCACTGAAACCGGTTGGCCCCTGGGCCATCGCGCTGGCGGGCATGGTGGCGCTGGCCGTGGCCATGGGCATCGGCCGCTTCGCCTTCACGCCGCTGCTGCCGATGATGCTGGCCGATGGCGTGATTGATCTTCCGCATGCCAGCTGGCTGGCCAGCGCGAACTACCTGGGCTACTTTCTCGGCGCGCTGCTGTGTACCTTCCAGCCCTGGATATGGGCGCGACTGCCGTTTTTGCCGCCGCTGGCGTTCTCATCGCTGGTGCGCGCGGGCCTGCTCGCCACCGGCGTGCTGACGCTGGCGATGGCCTGGCAGATGCAGGCTGCCTGGTCGCTGCTGCGCTTTGCGGCCGGTATCACCAGCGCGGTGGTTTTCGTGTTCACGTCGGGCTGGTGCCTCAGTCAGCTCGCGAAGCGCGGCGTGCCCGAAATGGGCGGTGTGATTTACATGGGGCCAGGCGCCGGCATTCTGCTCAGCGGCCTGTTTGCCAGCGGCATGGTGGCCTGGCACTGGACGGCGGCCAGTGGCTGGCTGATTTTCGGCGCGCTGGCTTTTGTGCTAACAGCCTCAAGCTGGAAGATTTTTCGCGGCGGCGAAGAGCGACTGGCTGCGCGCGGGCCGGCTACAGCGCAATCCCGTCAGGGCGGCGCACTGGCAAGTCGTGCCGAGATCAGTCTGCTGACGGTCGCCTACGGGCTGGCCGGTTTCGGTTACATCATCACCGCCACGTTTTTGCCGGTGATCGCGCGCGCCGCGCTGCCGGGCTCAAGCTGGCTTGATTTGTTCTGGCCGCTGTTTGGCTTCGGCATCATGAGCGGTGCGCTGGTGGCTACCCGTATTCCGGCAACGTTTGATCGGCGTCGCTTGCTGGCGGCCTGCTATTTTCTGCAGGCCCTTGGCATTGCAATCCCCTTGTTGAGCCCCAGCCTGGCCGGGTTCGCGCTCGGCAGTCTGCTGCTCGGTCTACCGTTCACAGCGATTACTTTTTTTGCGATGCAGGAAGCGCGCCGTCTGCGTCCAGGCGCGGCCGCAAGTTTCATGGGCCTGCTGACCGCCACCTATGGCATGGGGCAAATCATCGGCCCGCCGCTGGTCGCGCTGACCTTGCGGCACAGCCGCAGCACAAGCGAGGGTTTCACGCTGTCGCTGGCCATTGCCTCCAGTGCGCTGCTGGTCGGCGCGGCGATCTACGCGTGGATGGCGCGGGCCTATCCCGCGTTGTTGGCGTTTGCAGTGGCAGCTGCAACTACAGCCCCACGCTCTGTGAAACGGCGGAACAAAGCCTGAACCGGGCCTTTACGGCCTTTGACGCCTCTTGGCCCACAGCCGGTAAAATTGCGCTGCATACCCGCGCTGCCCCGGCGCCATGCGACCTTTTTTCCGGGGCCATGTAGAGGACTACCATGTATAAAAACCTCGTGACCACCGTCGCTTATATCGTCGTTCCAGCGCGCGTGGCTGCCAGTTTCATTTCTCTTTCACGCCCTTCGATGTTGGTCACCGGGAGCCCCACGTGAGCTACCAGGTCAAGGAAATTTTCTACACATTGCAGGGCGAGGGTGCCAACGCCGGGCGCCCGGCGGTGTTCTGCCGCTTTGCCGGCTGCAACCTGTGGTCGGGCCGCGAGCAAGACCGGACCACTGCAGTTTGCAAATTTTGCGACACCGATTTTGTCGGCACCGATGGGACGCTGGGCGGCAAGTTTGGTGGCGCCGATGCGCTGGCCGACCAGATTGCCGCGCAATGGCCGACGCCTGATCGAGCCAATCGCTTTGTGGTCATGACCGGCGGCGAGCCGCTGCTTCAGGTCGATGCTGAGCTGATCGACGCGCTGCACGGCCGTGGCTTTCAGATCGCCGTTGAAACCAACGGCACCATCTCAGCGCCTGTCGGCATCGACTGGATTTGCGTCAGCCCGAAAGCCGGTGCGCCGTGGGTTCAGCGCGCCGGCCAGGAGCTGAAGGTGGTATGGCCGCAGGCTGGTTTTACGCTGGACGAGCTGGAGTCGGCTGACTTTGAAAACCGCTACCTGCAGCCGATGGACAACCCGCAGCGTGCCGACAACACCGAACAATGCATCGCCATGTGCCTGCAGCGCCCCGCTTGGCGACTCAGCCTGCAGACGCACAAAATCACAGGCATCCGATGAACTACGAAATCAGCCAGAAATTTTTCTTCGACGCTGCCCACACGCTGCGGCGCGAGATGGAAGCAGAAGGCAGTCGGCGCGTACACGGCCATACCTACCACGCAGAGATCACGGTCTCGGGTCTGCCCGACGCGGCTACTGGCATGGTGGTTGACTTGGGGCTTGTGCGGCGCGCCATCGAGCAGCTTCGGCCGCAGCTGGACCATCACATGCTCGATGACATCGCCGGCCTGGGCCCGGCCACGCTGGAGAATCTTTGCGCCTTTATCTGCCGCGAGCTGCTGCCTGCACTGCCAGCGCTCGCCATCGTGCGGGTGTGGCGCGACGGCATGGGTGACGGCTGCACACTGCGACTATGAAAGCGTACCGCGCGTCGCTGTTGTACTTTGGCGGCATTGATGCGGCGGCTGGCAAGGCGTGTTTCGAGCAGGACGGCCCGCTGGTCGTCGGCCCCGACGCGCAGGGCACGCAGGTGGTGCAGGCGATTGGCAGTTACCAAAGCCTGCATCACAGCTATCCAGACAGTCCTGTCGAACACTTCCCGGGCCGCCTGATTGCGCTGGGCTTTGTCGATAGGCACCTGCATTACCCGCAGCTCGACGTGATCGACTCGCCTGCCGATGGCCTGCTGCCGTGGCTTGAGAATTTCACCTTTTCGCATGAAAAACGCTTCGTAGCCCCTGAATACCGTGCGTAGGCAGCTACGTTTTTCATAGCGTAGCGGCTGCGGAGCGGCGTTTTCACGTTTCACCCAGGCGGGGGACCGGCTGGCTCCATCCGCTACACAATTTGAGCCGGATTTGACTGGCAGTCTCGGGGCTACCGGCCAGCGCGTGTCAAGGCACGCGGCGCAGCGAGCCGCCGTCCGGCCCGTTAAAGGTGATCGTAGCCGTGGTCTGTGGCACTCCCGGCTGCGGCGGGGTGGCACTGGGGTTGAGGGTGCCGGTCAGGCGCACCGGGATACCAGCGCGCACGATGTCGAGCTCGATATAGCGGACGCTGGCATAGCCAGTCAGCGGCACCTCAGGCGCCAGGCCGCGCTTTTCCGTGCCCTTGAGCAGCACCGTAGCGTTGTCGGCATCGCTGGTCGGATCGGTCTCCAGGCGCAATATCCAGG
>JANPFZ010000528.1:0-4722 GCA_031423655.1 Polaromonas sp. | reverse complement strand
GATTGCCACTGAAAAGGCGGCGCAAGTGGCGCGGGCAAATATTGGTTTCATCAAAGTTGCTGTGCAGGTGTCGGTGGTTGGTGCCAGGCGGCTGGTGTGTGGCGTCTGTGATGCGCTTGAATCAGCGCGGCAGGCAGGATGCGGTGCCAAGTGACTGCGGTGTGCGGTTCGATGCGCCAGTGGCCAGCCGCCGGATTTGGCATTCAAAGCGCACCTGAGGCTGTTCAACGACTGCCGGATACGGTCTGACTTCACGACCGACAACTCGCTATTAATTTAGTAGCTATTGGCGTCCCTTCCGCCTGGGCCCAGGGAAATAAACAACCAATTGGAGCGCTAAGCCACGCCCCCCCGGTACCCGCCCCGTTGTTGCCATTCCCACAATTTTTCATCGTGCAAATCCTGCGCCACAGCCGCTTCAGTCGCACAAAACTTCGCATTATTAAGCTTCATTTAATGTTACACAAAAACTAATTTATTTGTTTCATTTAGATACATCTTTGGAATTGCATTAGTAACATTTTAAGCAGGTCAAAAGTTGTGATTGGAAAGTACTTCACTTAAGCGTCCATGTCGGGTTTCCTCTCTGAAAGCGACATCAAAAGCACTGTTTTCACATCCTTTTTCTGCTTGGAAAAGTCGATGATCAACGACGCATAAATTGGGTATTGAGGCGCGCAGCGCTGGCGAATAACCTGACGCCATGCAACAAGCCAACACAAAAGGAAACCGGATGCTCGTAAACGGCGCAGCGCCGGGGCTAAACCTTGTTTGGCCCAAAGCGACGCGACAGCCCGCCGTCTAGACCCTAAGAACGCAAGACAACAGCCGGGCCAGGAATGTATTTCAGCTCTCATCAACCCAAGGGGAATAAGTCATGAAACTTGACACTCATTGCCGATTAACGAATTGGACCGCATCAAGCTGGATCACATCAAGCATGGCCAAGCTGGGCGTGCGTTTTGCAGGGCAACAGCCAACCACTTCGGGTTCACCGCAACGCAACCCCACCGGCCTCCACGCCGCCCGCCCCTTGCGACACATCCGGGCGCTTGCGGGCTCGGCCCTGGTGACGATGGGGCTCGCGCTGGCCTGCCTGACCGCCATGGTCCCGATGGCGCAGGCCGGAGGCGGAACCAACCCCAACGCCATCACCATCGGGCCGGCGACGCCTGCGGGCAGCCCGGTGCCCTTCGACATCACCGGCGCAATCCAGTCGCTGACGGCTATTAGCCCCGGCAACCTTTACTCCGGCGGCTCGATCGTCGTCGATGGCATCACCGTCATTATTCCGGCCAACCTGGTCGTGACGCTGCCGGCTGCCTACAAGACGGTGGGGCAGATATTCATGGAGTCGCCGGTGGGCGGCCAGTCCGGGCTGGCGCTCAATGACACGCCGCCACCCATCGCGGCCTACGAGGCGGGTATTGCCGGCAATATCGTCAACGGCGTCTACCTCGCCGGGCTGGTCAGCATTGCCCCCCAGTCGCTCAATACGGCCAACGGCTTCATTCGCAGCATCGACCACGCCGCTGGCTTCATGTGCGTCGGCAGCACGCCCGGCCCCTGTGGCGCCAGCGATGCGCGCGTGATGATCAATGACCCGGACGGCCGTTACGGCCTGGCTAACGGCACAGGCAGCAAGCCATCGCCCGACAAACGCTTTGGCGTCGATTCTGACAACCCGACGATTCACGCGGCATCGGGCTACCCGATGTGCATACCGCGCGTAGCCCCGCCCGGCCTCGATGCCGAATGCCCTATGACCAACCGCCCCACGGTGTCGCCAGGGGTATTTGCAAGCACGTTTGTCATGGACACCAATTTCCTGACTCCACCGTCGCCTTTCGCAGGTGGTGCGGTCCCGCCCTGTGGCGCCGGGTGCGATGTCACCAAGCAGGCACCGTTGGCGGTGGGTGACTACATTGCGTATTCGGGCATCCTGGCGCGCGACACCACCGGAATCTATATCGCGGCCTATTCGATTGAAGCCAACGTCGGTATCTACACGCCGAAGGGGAAGCCCTTCTACATTTACATGGAAGCCCCGCTGATCAGCACCGGCCCGGCCAACTGCCCCGCCAATGCGGAATGCCAGGCCCGGCTGCGCACGTCGATTTTTGTCACCGACCCGAGCCGCACGCCCGCCATGTACGCCGTCGACGAAAGCCCAAGCGGCGCCCGCACCAGCCGCGCCCTGGTTTCGACGCTGACCAACACCGCCGTGTTGGGCCGCTTTGTGTTCCACACCGAAAAAGACACCCGGATCTTCGGCGGGGCGAACGGCGTGCCGCGGGAAATCATGGCTCGCGTTGCCGGAGTTGCCGATGGAACACCCGTTTACTACGCCACCACGCCTGGCGTACCGGCCACCATGGTGACGGCCAACGGCCTGGTGTACGGGCAGTACGTGTCACCAATGGGGGAATACATCTTCCCCGAGCCAAATATCGGCGGCGCTGTGCTGACGCCCTACAACTTTCGCTGCCTGGCCTTCCTGGTCAAAGGCTGGGGACAGGGCGGTGCGCTGACAGGCATCCCGCAGCTGAGCCCTTTCCCGGAAGCGATGCCCCCGTCCGCGGTCAACTGCACGAACTGACGCTGGCACTTCACATCGGTTCACACACCACCATTTTTTTAAAACAACTAGAGAAACGTCATGTCTACGAACAACTCATCACGTGTTTCCAACCCCGGTCGCCGGCTGTCGCTGCAGCTGGGCGCGGCTTCTGCGGCCGCCGGTATGTTTGCGGTCAAAGAGTTTGCCGGCTCTGCCGAGGCGAGCGACGGGTCATCGGGGGGCTTCGCGCCTTCGGGCCCCACGACCACGCCTTTCGTAGTCCCCTTGCCGGTCTATTCCCCCAAAACGCCGGAGAGCGTGCTCAGCCCCGCATCGACTTCGACGCCTAATGCGTCAGGCGGCGAATGCGGCCGCCCCACGCAGCAGCGCTACAGCGACTGGCCGGCGCAGAAGTTCTATGAGATGCATGTCAAAGAAGGCATGCACTCGTTTCACCCCGAGTTGCCGACGCAAAAAATCTGGGGCTATGACGGCATCTACCCCGGCCCGACATTTGTGGAGCGTTACAACACGCCAATCATCGTGCGCATCTACAACGATCTTCCGGCCAACACCGTCGGGTTCGGTTCACCAGAGATCAGCACGCACCTGCACAACCTTCACTCCGGCTCGGAGAGCGATGGCTTTACCGGCGACTACTACAGCCGCACCAAATTCGGCCCGACCATGACAGCCGCCGGCGCCTACAAAGACCATCACTACCCCAACTGCTATGCCGGCTACGACGACGTGCGTTATCACGCCACCGACGGCGACCCGCGCGAGGCGCTGGGCACGCTCTGGTACCACGATCACCGGATCGATTTCACCGGCCCCAACGTTTATCGCGGCCTGACCGGTTTTTACCTGCTGTTTGACGAGCTGGATTCGGGCGACGAGCTCGACCCCAACCCCAAGGCACTGCGCCTGCCGAGCGGCGTGGGCAAGTACGACATTCCGCTGCTGTTCCAGGACAAACTGTTTGACTCCAGCGGCAACCTGTTTTTCGACCAGTTCAACAACAAGGGAATTCTGGGCAACAAGTTTTGCGTCAACGGCAAGGTGCAGCCCTACTTCAAGGTGGAGCGGCGCAAATACCGATTCCGGCTGCTCGACGGCGGGCCGTCGCGTTTCTACGAGTTCTATTTGACTGATCGTGCGGGCATCAACCAGAGCTTTACCTACATCTCCAACGACGGCAATCTGCTGCCCGCGCCACTGACGACGAGCAAGGTGCACCTGGGCGTGGCCGAGCGCGCTGACATCGTGATCGACTTTTCAAAGTATCCGGTCGGCACAGAGCTATTTATCGTCAACCGCCTGATCCAGACCGATGGACGCGGACCCGAGATCGGACCGCGGGACGCGGCCGGCTTGCTGACCACTCCCGGCACGCAGATTTTGCGTTTCGACATTGCCCGCGACCCCGCTACGCCTGACATGAGCCGGGTGCCGGCGACGCTGCGCGAGCTGCCACCCCTGAATCTGTCGGAGGTGGTGCAAAACCGGCTTTTCGAGTTCGACAAGCAAAACGAGGTCTGGACCGTCAATGGCAAAACTTTCGACGTGGAAACCGCAAGCGCCAAACCCAGACGCGGCACCGCCGAAATCTGGACGCTCAAAGGCAAAGGCGACTGGCACCACCCGGTACACATCCATTTCGAAGAAGGCCGAATTTTGAGCCGCAACGGCAAGCCGCCGCCGCCGCATGAGCGCGGGCGCAAGGATGTCTATGTGCTGGAGCCGGGTGAGGAAGTGCGCGTATTCCTCCGCTTCAGGGAGTTCTTGGGCAAATACATGATGCATTGCCACAACCTCATCCATGAAGACCACGCCATGATGATTCGCTGGGACATTGTTGAATAAACCGGTTGGATAAATCAGGAGAGCGACCATGAAATTGAATAACTCAACGCAAGAGATCGTTTTGCAACCCGGCAAGCGCGACTGGCTCAAATGGGCTGGCAGCGCGGCGCTGGCACCCGTGCTGACAGCCAGCGGCGCGGCTCTTGCAGCGCCGGCGGGACCACGCGCCGGCTACTTTCCCAACACCATCGTGCAAACCCACGACGGCAGAAAACTGCGCTTCTACGACGACGTGGTGCGCGGCAAGGTCGTGGTGTTCAACATGATGTATTCGGTCTGTACCGGCATCTGCCCGG
>JANPFZ010000527.1:0-2993 GCA_031423655.1 Polaromonas sp. | reverse complement strand
CCGCGGCATGATGTTGTCGGCCGCGCCCAGGCGCTCCTGGCCGGGCAGCAGGTTGTTCCAGGTGCCGTCCACGGTGCGCAAGCCATAGGGCAACACCGCAGCCGAGGTGACAGAACCGCCGTTGCTGATGATGTTGGCGAGGTTGGCGACGTCGGCCTGGCCGGTGAGCGGATTGATGACCGTGCTTTGCTCTGCGAACTTGATCTGCGTGAGGATGAAGTTCAGGTCAAGTTGGGTGACCGTGAAGTTGTACTGGGGGGTGGTGGCCATGATCTGTGCTCCGGTGGGTTGACTGAACGATTGCTGGAAAGTAAAAAATTAGGAATCAGGAAGGGAAGGGAAGGGATGTCAATGCGGTCGCTGTCGCTTCAGACGTGCGTGACGCAACAGCTCAATGACCGCGTCGACGAGACTGGGGCGATGCTCTTCGAACGGATCGCCCGCCGACGGGTAGAAGGCAAAGAGGTTGTCGCCCTCCAGGCCAGCGGGGCGACTGCTGATCGGAGGCAGTTCGCTGTCCGGGGCTTCAGTCCGTGCCGCGGAGTTTTCGAAACTTGTCTCAGCCTGGTATACGGTGTCTGCGTGGCCAGAGGCTGATCGAAGTTGCAGTAACGAGTCTTCGTTCAGACCGGCGTCAATCGGTGCGCTGGTGGATTTCGGCTTCTGATTTTCGGGTGACGACATCTCTTCTCCCTTCTTTTGTTTGTCCGTGGCACCAATGGGGGTGCTGATCTTTTGCTCGAGAGCGAAAACAACTGAAACATTCATACACAAAAGAGGGGCACTTTTTTCTTTTTACGAGCCCCCCGTCCTTGAAAGCTAGTTTCTGGACTTAAGCGTGTTGAAACAATCCCTAAGGTGAGTTACCGCATTCAGGTCTACTTAAGTTTGAAGACGGCTTTACTTTTCTGAGTGAACGGGACCAAAAACGCTGGCTGTAGCAGGCAGGCAATCAAAACTAGCCGCGGGCGCTGACCGTAAAAATACGTAACTTTTTCAATACGTATCTATTTGTGTAAATAAATACAATTTGTAATAGTTTTAAGATTTGGTTAAGTTTCCAGCGCGTTTTTCAAGTCGGAGCGCGCTTGTGTTTTGGTCGTGACTGCTTCTGCGGCGCAGACCAGCCGGTGCGTCAGAGGAGGGAGCACACCGGCACGGCCTGACAATGCGCGAATGACCAAAGCCTTGATCCCCGCCGGGAACCCACCGGTTCAGTTCGAAGATGAATTTGTTGATGGACTGAAAAACATTTTTGAAGAAAAGATCGTTTTCAACCAGTTGCTGGGTCTGAAGATCAGCTCAGTGATGCCGGACCGGGTCACTGGGCGGCTCGATATGCGGCGCGAACTGATCGGCCACTACGCGCACAACCGCGTTCACGGCGGCGTCATCAGCGCGGGGCTGGATGCAATGGGCGGCCTGGCGGTGATGGCGGCCATCGGTGCGCGCCACATGGACGAGTCGCCGCAGCAGCGCCTGCAGCGGTTTGGCAAGCTGGGCACGATCGATTTGCGCGTGGACTACCTGAGGCCGGGCGTGGGCGACTACTTTGAGTTGCGCGCCGAGGTGTTGCGCCTGGGCTCACGCGTAGCAAGCACGCGAATGGAGTTCCTGGGCCCGGATGGCAAGCTGTTTTCTACGGCAGCAGCCGCCTACATCGTGTCCTGACGCCGCCTTATTGCGGCTGGCGACTGACGCCGGCCCCGGCAGATTGATGATCTTCATTGCCCGCAGCAGCCAGGGCTTTCAAAAAGGATTCGCGCCACCAGTGAACGTCCTGCGCGCGAATCTGCTGCAGCAGCTTCTGGTGCCTGGCCTGCCGCTCCGGCAGCGCCATCTGCAGCGCCTGCTGCACCGCGTCCGCGCATCCGTCCGTGTCATACGGATTAACCAGCAGCGCACCTTCGAGCCGCTCGGCCGCACCCGCAAACCGTGACAGCACCAGCACGCCCGGATCGGCCGGGTCTTGCGCTGCAATGAATTCCTTGGCTACCAGATTCATCCCGTCGCGCAGCGGTGTGACCAGGGCCACCCGCGCGACACGGTACAGCCCTGGCAATCGTTTTCGGGCGACGTTGCGGTGGATGTAGCGCACCGGCATCCAGTCCAGCTCGCCAAAGTCGCCGTTGATGGCACCGCACAGGCTTTCCAGCTCCTGGCGCAGGTCGCTGTAGGTGCCCATGTCTTCACGACTGGGCGATGCAATCTGGATCAGCGTGGCACTGCCCAGGTTTTCCGGGTATTTTTTAAGCAGGGCCTTGAAGGTACGCAGGCGCTGCGGCAGGCCCTTGGAATAGTCAAGCCGCTCGACGCCCAGCAAGATCTTTCGCCGTGAATACTCTTCGCTCATGCGTTGGTACATATCCTCCGCTTCTTTGGCATGCGTCAGCTCGGCGAACTCATCCACATCAATGCCAATGGGAAAAGCCCCCGCTTTCACCGTGCTGTTGAATGCCCGAAAACGACTGTTGCCCAAATCTTCGGCACCGGCTTCTGCCTGGATGTAGCGTGAAAAGTTTTGCAGGTCAGCCTCGCTCTGAAAACCTACCAGGTCGCAGGCAAACAAGGCACGCATCAACCAGGCGTGCTGTGGAATCGCCGCCAGGATCTGCTGCGGCGGCAGCGGTATGTGCAGGAAAAACCCGATGCGCTGTCTCGCGCCCATCGCGCGCAGCTCGGCTGCGAGCGGAATCAGGTGGTAGTCATGTATCCAGATGATGTCGTCGGGTTTCAGAAGCGAGATCAGCTTGCGCGCAAAAAGCTGATTCACACGGCGGTAGGCGCCGATGAAATCGGCATCGAAACGGGCCAGGTCCAGGCGGTAGTGAAACACTGGCCAGAGCACGCCGTTGCTGTAGCCGAGGTAGTAGCCTGCGTGGTCCTCGGTGGACAAATCGACTGTCGCTAATTTCACTGCGCCAGCGTGATGCACGTGCAGATCGCCTTCGCCAGCCGCGCCGCCCTCCATGATGTTGCCGCTCCATCCAAAC
>JANPFZ010000526.1:0-15150 GCA_031423655.1 Polaromonas sp. | reverse complement strand
ACTGGGCTGCACGTCCTACTTCTGCAGGCCGTATGCGAGCTGGGAGCGGGGCAGCAATGAGAACGCTAATGGCCTGATCCGCCAATACCTGCCAAAAAAACGTGACCTGTCTACAGTCACGCAGGAGGAAATCGACATGATTATGGATCGACTGAACAACCGACCCCGCAAAAGACTGGGATTTAAAACCCCCAATCAGATATTCTTGCCTTCCCTTCGCCGTTTCGCAACTCGTCGTTGAATCCAAGCATTAAATTCAGGCGCAAGCAGCTATTTATTTAATAGCAAGAACGACAATCAGTCCGAACTGATTCAGGAAACCAGCCCCATCGCATGCATGTAGGCCGGGTGCAACATCAGCTCGTCCCACTTAGGCGCGGGCGTCACCGGCAACAGACCAACGCGGCGCATCTCGCTGGATTCCAGCGCTTCCCACTGCCCTTTGACCAGGCCTTCGGCCATGCCGTCGAGGAGTTCGTCGACAGCCTTGCCGTCATCGACGGACTGGTTGCAAAGCAGCACCATATCGCAGCCGGCGTTTAGCGCCGCCATCGCAGCCTGGCTGTAGCTGACCTGCTTGCCGTCGATGATGCGGGCTCCAGCCATGCTCAGGTCGTCGCTGAAGATGGCGCCGCCGAAACCGAGTTGGCCGCGCAATATAAAGGTCAGCCACTGTTCTGAAAACCCGGCTGGGCGCGCATCGATTTTGGGGTAAATCACATGCGCGGGCATGACGCTGGTGAGCGTGGTGTTGAGCCATTCGTAAGGCGCGGCGTCGTCAGCCAGGATGGCTTTGAGGCTGCGTTTGTCGACGGGAATATCGGTATGGGAATCAGCCTTGACGAAGCCGTGGCCGGGAAAGTGTTTGCCGCAGTTGGCCATGCCGGCTTGCAGCAGGCCGTGCATCAGACTTTTGGCGAGCAGCGTGACGACGCGCGGGTCGCGGCCGAAGGCGCGGTCGCCTATAACGCTGCTTTCGCCGAAGTCAAGATCGAGCACTGGCGTGAAGCTCAAATCAACGCCGCAGGCGCGCAGTTCGGCGCCCAGCACATAGCCACAGGCAGTTGCTGCGTTGGTGGCGGCTAGCGGGTCTTTCATCCACTGCTGGCCAAGCGCGCGCATGGGCGGCAGATGGGTGAAGCCGTCGTGCTTGAAGCGCTGCACGCGGCCGCCTTCGTGATCGACGCAGATCAGCACATCCTTGCGAATGCTTTTGATGTCAGCACACAAGTCGCTGAGCTGGCGCCGGTTTTCCCAGTTGCGGGCGAACAAAATAATGCCGCCAGTGAGCGGATGTTTGAGGCGACGGCGGTCGGCTTTGGTCAGGGCCAGGCCGGCGACATCGATGATCAAGGGCGCGTGTTGGGTCATTCGGAAAATTTCGAGGTTACTATTAATTTAATAGCTGCTTGCGCATGTTTTACTGGGGCTAGCGGCATATTTCATTTATTATTTTCCACCACACAGAAGCTGGCGGCGTAGTCGGTCTCGTCCGTCACGGTGACGTGTGCCGTGAGCTGTCGCGCCTCAAACCAGGTCCTCAGTTCGCCGTACAAAACGATCTCAGGCTTGCCGCTGGCTACCTTGGCTATTTCGCAGTGGCGCCAGGTCATCGGCGTGCGCATGCCCAGGCCAATGGCTTTGCTGAAGGCTTCCTTGGCCGAAAACCGCGTGGCGAGGTAGTTGACGGCACGATCGGGCCAGCGGGCGCCCCGAGCCTTGAACGTGGCAAATTCGGCGTCACTCAGAATTTTTAATGCGAAGCGGTCGCCGTGGCGGTCGAGGCTGGCGCGGATGCGGCGGATGTCGCAGACATCGGTGCCAATGCCAAAAATCATCTGGCCGGGTGAGACACAAAAGCTTCGTCGATGCAGCGCAAATAGTCTATGACTGTGGCCACATAGCCAAGCTCAAGCGCATCGGCGATGAGCGCGTGGCCGATGGAGACTTCGAGCACGCCAGGCACGGCGCGCAGAAAGCCGGTGAGGTTTTCCCGGTTCAGGTCATGGCCGGCGTTCACTCCCAAATTGATAGCTGCCGCCGCTTGCGCTGCTTGGGTAAAGCGGCTCAATGCTTCAGCATCATGACCATCGGCGTGTGAGCGGGCATAGCTTTCGGTGTAGAACTCGACGCGGTCTGCTCCCACCGCCTTGGCGGCGGCCATGGCTTCGGCAATCGGGTCCATGAACAAGCTGACGCGGACGTTGCGGTCATGCGCCTGCTCGATCAGCGGCGCCAGCTTTTCCGCATCTTGGGACAAGCTCCAGCCGTGGTCGCTGGTGAACTGGTTTTCGCTGTCGGGCACAAACGTACACTGGTGCAGCGGCAGGCCGCGCGCCGCCAGGTCATGCACAAAATCCATCAGCTTGTGCAGCGGGTTGCCTTCAATATTGAACTCGCAATGCGGCCAGTCTTTCATCAGCGCGGCTATCTCGTACACATCATCGGAGCGAATATGGCGCCCGTCGGGGCGCGGATGCACGGTGATGCCGTGGGCACCGGCTTCGAGGCACAACTCGGCAGCGCGGCGCACGCTGGGGATGTCGAGGTGGCGGGTGTTGCGCAGCAGAGCGACTTTGTTGATGTTGACCGATAGCACGGTTTTGGGGAAATGCTGAGTCGGTACCGGGTAATCCGGCAGGTTGGAATGACCCGCGCTAGCACCGATTTTTCTGGGGATTTTGAGAGCGAGTTTCATGGCGTCAACTGGATTTTAGGGCTCGTTGGGCCTCACTTGAGGGACGTTATAGCTCGTTAAAACGCTTGCAGATCGATCATCATTTGCCGGGTTTTCAAGACCTTGACGCCGCAATGGTAGTGCAGCAGCGCTCGCAATTGGGTTTTCAGTTCATTAAGCCCCGGAATGCAGGCCCGCATGGTGTCAGAAAAAAGCGCATTTTCACCCAGCGCCAGCTGCAGTTGTTGCCATTGTGCGCCCGGCAGACTGCTTCGGTCATCACCATGGGCCTGGCGCAGGCCGGCTTCGGGCACCAGCACGTATCGGGTCTTCGCATCCAGCGCTGCCAGCGTAGCGGTTTCTGCATTGAGCAGGGGCAGCAGGCCGATGTCACGCAGCAAACGCAGCTCAAACGCGCGCAGGGCGATTTGCAGCGTCATCTGTGCCGCATCCAGGCTCTGACTGGCAATGAGCTGCACGGTGGCAGCATAGGCATCAAACAGCGCCGCGTGGGGGTCGTCTCGGGCCAGCAGGCGCATCAATAATTCGTTGAGGTAGTAGCCCGACAACAGCGCATCGCCGGTCGGCATGACATGGCCACCCTGCCATTCGGCGCTTTTTAAAGTGCGAATCTCGGCATCGCCGCCAAAAGCCAGATGCAGCGGCTGCAAGGGCAGCAAAATCGGCCGAAAACTGGAGCTGGGTTTTTTCGCCCCGCGTGCCACCAATGCAATGCGCCCATACCGGCGTGTGAAGACTTCCAGAATCAGGCTGGATTCGCTCCAGTCGTAGCGATGCAGCACATAGGCTGGTTCGTCACTGATGCGCTTGATTGCCACAGGCAGCGCTAAAAAAAGAAAAGGCCGGCTTGGACCACGCGAGCGGAGTACTGCAAGCAGGGGCCGCGGAACCGGCTTAGCCGGGCCGCAGGCGCAGCGCCCCCTCGGGGGGCAGGGCGCCACACGAAGTGGGCAACCGTGGGGGCACTACTCATACCCGAAAGTCTTGACGCGGGCCTCATCGTCGGCCCAGCCCGAGCGCACCTTGACCCAGATTTCAAGAAACACCTTTGCGCCGGTCAGCGTTTCCAGCTCGTGCCGCGCTTCGGTACCGATGCGTTTGAGCTTTTCGCCTTTCTCGCCAATGATCATGCCCTTGTGGCCATCGCGCTCGACAATGATCGTGGCGGCGATGCGGCGTAGCTCGCCCTCTTCAGCGTACTGGTCGATCACCACTGTAGACGTGTACGGCAACTCGTCGCCCGTCAGGCGAAACAGCTTTTCGCGAATGATCTCGGCGGCCATGAAGCGGTCGCTACGGTCGGTCAGCTCATCTGCGGCATACAACCACGGTTGCCGCGGCAGGTACTTTTCACAGATGCCAAATAGCCGCTCCACGTCTTTGGCATGGTTGGCCGACATGGGTACGAACTCGGCAAAATTGTGGCGTTCCTGCATAGCCTTGAGCCAGGGCGCAATATCGGCCCGGCGGTGAATCAGATCGAACTTGTTGGCCAGCAAAATGGCGGGCGTTTTGGCAGGCAGCAGGCTCACCACCTTGTCATCAGCCTGGTTGAAGTGCCCGGCCTCGACCACAAATACGATCAAATCCACATCGTTAACAGCGCCGACCACCGTGCGGTTCAGCGAGCGGTTCAGCGCATTGCCGTGTCGCGTTTGAAAACCAGGCGTATCGACGAAAACAAATTGCGTGGCGCCTACGGTGCGCATACCCGTGATGCGGTGGCGAGTTGTTTGCGCCTTGCGTGAGGTGATGCTTACCTTCTGGCCGACTAGCGCATTGAGCAAGGTCGACTTGCCGACGTTGGGCTTGCCGACGATGGCGATCAGGCCGCAGCGTTGCTCCGCAGGCGGCGGGCTATCGGGAACGGCGTCGGCCGCTGCACGTTTGGTAAAGGCTTGCGCCAGCATGGCATCAAGCGCATCGAGTGACTGCAATGCCTCACCTGATGCTTTTTCGGTGGACTTTGGGGAAGGCTTTGCCAGCGGCTCCACCCGTTCCGACATTTCTGCCGGTTTTTTAGGCTGTTTTTTACTCGTGCTCATGGCTTTTCAATTCGGTTCGACTTCAGCGATTGCGCGGCTGAAATCTGGATTACGGCGTTTGAGGTAACAGCCTTTGGGACAAGCCGATTCAGGCATCCAGTGTTTTGACAAACATCAGCATGGCCGTGGCGGCGGCTTGCTCGCCCGCCCGTCGCGAGCTACCGATGCCACGCTCGGCCCGCCCGTATTCAGAAATTTCGCACTCGACATCAAAAGTCTGCTTGTGCGCTGCGCCCATCGTGCCCACCACCCTGTAAATGGGCAAATTCATTTTGCGCCCTTGCAGCCACTCCTGCAATTCGGTTTTTGGGTCTTTGCCGATGGCCGGCATTTGGGGGTTGATGGCAACTTCTTTGAAAAGGCGGCGCACCAGTTCATCGGCTTTGGCGAATCCGGCGTCGAGATAGATGGCGCCAATGACTGCTTCAAGCGCATCGGCAAGAATGGACGGCCGCTTCTGGCCGCCAGACTTGGCCTCACCTTCGCCAAGCCGTAGCAAAGCAGGCAGACCGAGAACGACAGCCAGCTGATGAAGGGTTTCCTGTTTGACCAGATTGGCCCGCACGCGCGACAAATCGCCTTCCGGCAGCTGGCTGAGCTGCTCATACAACATTGCTGCAACGGCCAGGTTAAGGACGGAGTCGCCTAAAAATTCGATGCGCTCGTTGTGGTCTGAGGAGAAACTGCGATGGGTCAGCGCCTGCAGCAACAATTTCGGATCGGCGAACTGGTGCTGCAAACGCTGTTGCAGGGCGATCAGATCCGGACTTGACTTGGTCGCCACTTATTTTGATCGGCCGTCGTACTTCAGCAGTAAATATGCCGGACCAGCCAGGTGAATTTCACGGGTGTAAGCGAAGGCCACAACGGTCTTGTCGCCTTCTTTGCTGACGACCAGATCCTTGCCGGAAATTGAGCTGATGTCGTCAATTTGGGCTGCTTTGTCGAAAATCGAGCGAACTTCTGGCACGGTGTTGCCGCCTTTGGCCTTGGTGGCAGCCTTGGTGATGGCCTGAAATTCGATCATCGTTGGCGCAACCTGGGCACCGATGAGAAACACGCAGGCAATCACGCCGCCCACAAATAGTAGCCCGATCAGGGAAATACCGTGTTGCCGATGTTTCATGTTTCTCTCAATGCAATTTTTATGAAAAAAGGGCGGCACTGGATTTACTCGCAACCGCCGCAAGCCAACTAAAGACTCAATCAAAACTACCGATGCGTTTCAGATTGCCAAAGTTCATCCACACAAAGAACGCTCGACCGACAATATTTTTCTCGGGCACAAAACCCCAGAAGCGCGAATCGAGCGAATTGTCGCGGTTGTCGCCCATCATGAAATAGTGCCCCTCTGGAACCTTGCAAACCACGCCCTGGTTGCTGTAGCGACAATTTTCCTTGAACGGAAAGTCTTCGGCACCGGGAACGAAGGCTGGCCGGTCTTCGTCGTTGAGCAAGCGGTAGGACTTGCTGCCATTATTTTCATTAAATTGTTTGGAGTAGCGCATGGAGTCGCCGTCGAAAAAATCCGGCAACGGCGTTTTCGGCCACGGTTTGCCGTTAACGGTTAGCGTCTTGTTCAGGTAAGCCACTTCGTCACCCGGCACGCCCACGACGCGCTTGATGTAGTCGAGGCTCGGTTTGGGCGGGTAGCGAAACACCATCACGTCGCCGCGCTGCGGGCTGTTATTGTCAAAAATTTTGATGTTGACGATTGGCAGGCGCACACCGTAGTGAAATTTGTTGACCAGAATCAGGTCATTGACCAGCAGCGTGGGAATCATCGACCCGGACGGAATTTTGAACGGTTCAAACAGAAAAGAGCGCAGCAGGAACACCGCCAGAATCACCGGAAACAGCCCGGCAGTCCAATCCAGCCACCAGGGCTGCATAATCAGCCGGACTCTGGCATCAGCCGTGTTGTCATCGACCTGCTTGATACCCATTTTTCCCAATTCAGCGCGCCGTTGGGCGCTGCCCAGTTCCAGCGCTGCCACTGCTTTGCGTCGTTGCGGCAGGAAATAAAGGCGCTCAGCCACCCAGTAAATCCCAGTGACAACCGCCGCGAGAAAAAGCAGCACCGAGAAGTTGCCTTCGACGACGCCTAGGTACCAGGCCGCACCGTAGCCGACAAACAGCGCCAGGACCAGGCCAGTGATTGAACTCATGGCACCGAACATCAGTCTTCAACCTGCAAAATGGCCAGGAACGCTTCTTGAGGAACCTCGACTGAACCGATCTGTTTCATCCGCTTTTTACCTGCTTTTTGTTTTTCGAGAAGCTTGCGTTTGCGCGAAATATCACCGCCGTAACACTTGGCGATCACGTTTTTTCGCAGCGCCTTGATTGTCTCACGCGCAATAATGTTGGCTCCGATGGCAGCCTGGATGGCAACGTCGAACTGCTGCCGGGAAATGATCTCCCGCATTTTGGCGACGACGGCCCGACCCCGGTACGCCGACTGGCTGCGGTGGACGATGATGGACAGCGCATCGACTTTTTCGCCGTTGAGCAAGATATCGACCTTCACCACGTCGGAGGCGCGAAACTCCTTGAAGGTGTAGTCCATCGACGCATAACCGCGCGACACCGATTTGAGCTTGTCGAAAAAATCCAGCACGATTTCGCCCAGCGGCATTTCATAGGTCAGCATCACTTGCTTGCCGTGATAAGCCATGTTCAGCTGCACGCCTCGCTTCTGGTTGGCCAGCGTCATGACGGCGCCAACGTAGTCTTGCGGCATGTATAGATGCACGGTGACTATGGGTTCGCGGATTTCGTTCACGCGCCCGGAATCCGGAATTTTCGACGGGTTTTCGACCCTGATGATTTCGCCATCAGCCTTGAGCACCTCGTACACCACGCTGGGTGCGGTGGTGATCAGATCCTGGTCAAACTCGCGTTCGAGTCGCTCCTGCACAATTTCCATGTGCAGCAGGCCGAGAAAGCCGCAGCGGAAACCGAAGCCGAGCGCCTCGCTAACCTCCGGCTCGTAGTGCAGCGACGCATCATTGAGCTTGAGCTTTTCCAGCGCGTCACGCAACGACTCATATTCACTCGCCTCCGACGGGTAGAGACCGGCGAAAACCGCTGGCTGGATTTCCTTGAAGCCAGGCAAAGCCTCGGTCGCCGTGGCCGAAGCGCCGCCGGTGCCGGGTTTGATCTGAGTGATGGTGTCGCCCACACGCGCGGCCTGAAGCTCCTTGATGCCGGCAATCACAAAGCCCACCTGCCCTGCTTCCAGCGATGGGCGAGTCTCTGTGTGCGGCGTAAAGACGCCGAGCTGCTCGGCGTTGTACATCGCCTCGCTGGCCATGAGCTTGATGCGGTCACCCTTGACCAGACGGCCGTCAACCACGCGCACCAGCATCACCACGCCCACATAGGCGTCATACCAGCTGTCGATGATCATGGCACGCAAGGCGCCGACAGGATTGCCTCTGGGCGCTGGAATCCGTGCAACGACAGCTTCCAGGATCTCATCGATGCCCATGCCGGTTTTTGCGCTGCACGGAATGGCGTCAGTCGCGTCGATGCCGATGACTTCTTCGATTTCCTTCTTGGCGTTTTCAGGATCTGCCTGCGGCAAGTCCATCTTGTTGAGAACTGGCACGACTTCCACGCCGAGGTCCAGAGCGGTGTAGCAGTTCGCTACCGTCTGCGCTTCGACGCCCTGACTTGCATCGACGACGAGTAACGCGCCCTCACATGCGGAAAGCGAACGACTTACCTCATAAGAGAAGTCAACATGACCTGGCGTGTCGATCAAATTGAGGTTGTAGATCTGCCCATCAACTGCCTTGTATTGAAGCGCAGCGGTCTGTGCCTTGATCGTTATCCCACGCTCTTTTTCGATATCCATCGAATCGAGAACCTGCGCACTCATCTCGCGGTCCTGCAAACCACCGCAGCGCTGGATAAGGCGATCGGCAAGCGTGGATTTACCGTGATCGATGTGCGCGATGATAGAAAAATTTCTGATGTTATTCATCAAGGGGAGCGCCTAAGTGCTTGAAAGTATTGCGATGCGATTGCAGACATTTGCGATCAGCCATAAAAAAGGGCGCGTCGAATAAAGACGCGCCCTGAACCAACAATCTATGGCAACTGCGATAGTTGGAACTTCATTGTAGGCAAAAACCCAGTTCCAAACAGCCCCGAAAGGTCCAATTATTTGTCGTTGCAGCTCAACAACACGAAAGTTATGCACAGGTTGTTAACATTGTAAATCCCCAAGTCATGAACAACTTGTGGGCGATCTGTGGATCAAACCGATAAGTGTTGGATTCTGATCGGATCAGCGGTTAGAGTCGCTCTTTTATGCCAAAAATAGGTGGATATTCGGCGTTATTCTAACCAGAACTAGAGTCGCTCTATCTGATGGTGGGCGACCACTAACCTTTTTTTGGCGGGATCAGGAAGTTAAAAATATACTTTTTTTAGCTCGCCCGACACCTGAAAGAGAACAAACCGATTCCTTCCGAGCTGTGGGGTTTCTGTCAGCGTTGCAGTTTCGAAGTAGTTCACCCCAGGAATTACGAACTCCGGGGCTTTCCAACGCCTTAAATGAGGTCATCGCGCGGGTCTGATCAGTGCATATTGCGCCAACTCTCCACGCCGGAAAAGAACATTGACGGCCTTGCTCTTGTCAATCTTTGCGAGTGCGCTTTCAAATTCCTTGACCGAGGCAATCTCGAAATTGGCAATAGCGACGATCACGTCGCCCTCGCGCAAGCCTGCGCGGGAGGCAATCCCCTCGACGGCATCAACTTTGACACCACCCTTGACCTTCAACTCTTTTTTCTGCGCGTCAGGCAAGTCGCTCACCATTAAGCCCAATGCCTGTGCTGGGCCGGCCATCGGGGATTTCGGCTCCGACGCAGCCGCCTTGCGTACCGGCTTTTCAGGCTCGACTTCCGCGATCACCACGGACAAATCCTTGAGGCTGCCGCGTCTGAAAACCGTGATCGTGGACTTTGTTCCGGGCTTGACGCTGCCCACCATACGGGGAAGGTCGCTTGATTTCTCGATCGGCTTCCCATCAAAACGCGTAATGATGTCGCCCGCTTCGATACCGGCTTTTTCTGCCGGTGCGCCGCTTTCGACACCGCGCACCAGAGCTCCTTGGGCTTTACCCAGACCGATGGACTCAGCCACCTCTTTGCTGACCTGGTCGATCTGTACACCGATCCGGCCACGCGTGACCCGACCGCTACTGCGAAGCTGATCAGATACTCGTGTGGCTTCATCAATGGGAATTGAAAAGGAAATGCCCTGAAATCCGCCGGAGCGTGAATAAATCTGGCTATTGATCCCGACAACCTCGCCACGCATGTTGATCAGCGGGCCGCCCGAGTTACCTGGATTAATGGCTACATCGGTCTGGATGAACGGCAGGTAGTCACCCGTGTCACGCTGCTTCGCACTAACAATACCCGCGGTGACTGTATTTTCAAGCCCGAACGGCGAGCCGATAGCCATTACCCACTCACCAACTCTCAGTCGATTTATGTCGCCAATCTTTACGGCCGGCAAGCCAGTCGCCTCGATCTTGACCACAGCCACATCGCTTCGCTTGTCAGCACCAATAATTTTTGCCTTGAATTCGCGCTTGTCGGGCAAAGTCACAAGCACCTCGTCCGCGCCTTCCACCACATGGGCGTTGGTCATGACGAAGCCGTCAGCGGTCAAGATGAACCCGGAGCCGACTCCTCTGGGCTGGTCCTCGTCGGGTTGGGGCTGGTTGCGATCCGGCCGCGGAGACCGCGGCATATTCGGCGGCACAGGTATGCCGAAACGTTTGAAAAACTCCAGCATCTGCTCATCCGTACCGCCGGCCCCCGAGGGCTTTGCTTTTTCAAGCGTGCGGATGTTGACCACCGACGGACCCACCTGATCGACCAGATCCGTGAAGTCGGGCAATGCGCGAGCTTGCGCCCATGCGGGGGAAGGAGATCCAACCGAGGCGGCAATGGTCACAGCCACAGTTCCAGCAAACAGGTACCCACGCAATTTATTCAAATACACGTTAAACATCTTCAGCCTTGTTGTAAATGTTGGAAATCAGCATACCGAATTAAAGTAAATTTCAGGCCGCAGACCTTGAACCTAGAAACTAAAAAATCGCCACACGCAGTTGATTCAATCTGATTTGGCGTCATTTTTTGCGTTCCAGATTGCCTGCAAATATACGCAATGTTGACATCGGGACTTCGCCCATAACCGTCAGCCAGAACTCACCCATCTGCCTACTCAGCGTTTGTGTAGCGCCCATTGAAAGGCTGGATTCCTTGTCATGGCGCTGTCGGTCAAATGCCTCTAAAAAAACCGATACCGAGGCGAGTCCATCCGAAAAAATCCACTGCACTGCTTCACCACGTGCTTCGCCGCTAACCGTACTGGCAGGTCGCTTATAGCAATTCACGGACTTGAAGCCAGCAACAGGGGTTTTCATTGACCAACCCTCGGCAATTGCCGTGGTTTTAATAAGCGGTGATTTCTCAACCCGGTAACCATCTACCTTGCCCATCATCAGCAACAACTTGTCCATTCTGACCGGAGCATCCAGTTGCAGTTCCGTGAAGGCCGCCTGCTCCAGCACTTTCCCGAAACCGTCGAGAGTCTGCAGTTTGACGACCAGGCCCTGCTTTTGTTCAGTCCACACCCGATATCCGAACCGCAACGTGTCTTTAGGCACCAGCACCACCACGTCTGCGTCGAGTCCGGCAACACGCTCAACGCCCTCCTTCCGGAGCTTATAAAAATCTGCCACCCGGTTGTCGCCGGACTGGAGGAGTTCCGGGAACATGCCTAGGGACTCGGTGGCCTCGCTACGCACCAGCTTTTGCTCGGGCATGAAAGTGACAACTTGATTGTTGTACCGAAAGGTAGATCGGGGCGCACCGCTGAGGGTTTCTACACGCTCGATTTGCTGGTTTCCCTCGCAGACATGCAAAATTTTGAAGCTTGACATGGCGCCGCCGGAAGAAACTACAAAAGTTCCGGTATAGGCCAGTCGCTTGGATGCTTCATGCGTGCGCATCAGCCAGTCGGTGATGACCCTGGCCTCTGGCGAAGTGGCAGACTCAACCACGGTTACTGAAGGCGGCAGCATCTGAGCCGCTACAGAATTAATAGCGAAGAATACCAAAACCAGGCGGGCCAGGCACTTAATTCCTTGGAAAGGCATGATTTTGAACACACTTATTCCCCAATCAAGACGCAAAATTCTCACTCAACGCCCATCATTTTTTGACGTCTCTAACGCGGCATTGCGAAAAAATCCAGAAGGCATCTGCAGGGCGGCGGCGCCGCCAAGCTGCCGATGATCTGCCAGCTGTTCTTCGAGCCGGGTGTCCCGCACCATCAACCCCATCGGCGAGGGGACGACCACCTGCGCGTTACCCTGATCGAGCGCGAGCTGAGGCGCATCGGTTCGCGACAATAATCCAGAGGCACTCCAAGCAACAGCACATACTGCAGCAAGCGAAGCAAGGCCGGCCACCATCTTCCAGCGATAGCTCCCGTCGTTTGCCGCGTTTTGACTGGGTGCTGGAGTGTCCAGTTGCGCCAAAACGATCCCTTGCTCCGAGGATTGCAGGCGGAGCGGCGAGTGGGAACGCAACGCTTTTCCAGCAAGTACCACTTCAGAAGCAAGGCAATGCTGTACTCGACTCACAAACGCCATGTCTGCACCCTGAGCCACTCCCGGAGCAGAAGACCGCAATGCATCCCCGACCATGTGATAAGCATTCCACTGGTTTAATAACGAAAAGTCGTGCTTGCAAGCATCGAGAACTGCAATGCATTCCTCTGAGGTCAGATCACTGTCGACAAGAGCTGAGAGCAACTCTTCAGCCTGGGGAGGGATAGTCAATGATTTCATGGGCAGGCAATAAAAAGTTGACTGTTAGCGACCCACAAAAAACCGTGGGTAGGCTCACGTTAGAAAACCGGTTTCTGGGTCAGAGACATAAAAATTACCATCGCTTTCCTGCTTTATTTTCCAGCATCGGCTTTACCTTCGCCGATATCGCTTCGCGGGCTCTGAAAATTCTTGACCGAACAGTACCAATAGGGCAATTCATCACTTCAGCAATTTCCTCATAGCTCAACCCTTCGATTTCTCTCAAAGTGATTGCTTGGCGAAGCTCTTCTGGCAAAGCTTCCATGGCAGCATTCACCATCACCGCGATTTCCTTGCTTGCCAAAAGCGCCTCCGGCGTTTCAGAGCTGGTTAGTTCGTTTTCAAGCGGGGAAGTTTCATCGTCGTCTGCTGATTTGAAAGAATTTTCGGATACGGTTGGATCTCTTTTTAATTCCATCAAGGCTTTTTTGGCCGTATTGACCGCAATCCGGTACAACCAGGTGTAGAACTGGGCATCGCCTCTGAACTGCGCCAAAGCGCGATAGGCCCGAATAAATGTCTCCTGTGCGATGTCTTCCACCAAATCGACGTCGCGCACCATTCTCCCGATCAAACGTTGAATGCGGCGCTGGTACTTGATCACCAACAACTCATATGCTTTCTGGTCGCCCGCCACGGTGCGTTCGACCAGCATGGCATCGGTGTCCAGAGGTTTGTCGGCCTCAGGTGGCGTCAATTCGACATTCATGACGCAACGCCCATCGCGTAATTAGGTTTACCGTGACGGGATACTGCAGCGTATGCGGGTCTAGCTAGACACATGGTCGATCCCCGCCTGTCCATCTGTCATCCTGCTGGCGCTGTATACCGCCCGCCTGAAATCCAGCCAGCGTTCAGGAAAGGCGCGTCGCTCTGCACAGAGCCAAAACCGCTTCCCCGTATTTTCATCGAGCACCACCACCAGAAATCGCTGTAAGTCAGCAACCACAGACAGTTTCAGCTCATCAGACACACTCGAGACCGTGATGCATTCCCAGTGCCAGCAGCTGCCATCCCAAATAAGGTTACCGGTGGCGTCGTCATGCCAGACTGTTTGAAGCTTCCATGCAGATACCAGCGCGGCCACGCAACCCACGCCAGCACGCCAATCAAGGCGCATCGTATTTAAATACCAAAGTAGCATCGGCAGAAGCCCGCCAAGCCACATCCCCCATAAAAACCACCAATGGGATCGAGAACGCCTGATTGGATAGACCACTGCCGGGGCATTGTGCTTGGTCAAAGCTGCCCGCAGTCCGATGTTCGAGATAGCAATAAACAGCGCCACTTAGACGCGCTTGAATACCAGTGTGCCGTTCGTGCCGCCGAAACCGAAGTTATTTTTGGCCGCAAATTCAATGCTGGCATCGCGCGCCGTGTTGGCGCAGAAATCCAGATCGCACTCGGGATCCTGATTGAAGATGTTAATGGTCGGAGGAATTTTCTGGTGGTGCAAAGCGAGCACCGTAAAAACCGATTCAATGCCCCCGGCGCCGCCCAGAAGGTGGCCCGTCATCGATTTGGTCGAACTGATCGTCATCTTTTTGGCGTGACTGCCAAACGCCACCTTGATGGCATTGGTTTCGTTCAGGTCGCCAAGGGGCGTCGAAGTACCGTGGGCATTCAGGTATTGAACCTGATCTGCGTTAATGGAAGCATTCTTCAGTGCCAGGCTCATGGATCGACTCGGCCCGTCAACGTCAGGCGCGGTCATGTGATGGGCGTCAGCGCTCATGCCGAAGCCGACCACCTCAGCGTAGATTTTTGCGCCCCGCGCTTTGGCGTGTTCATACTCTTCCAGCACGACCACGCCAGCGCCTTCGCCGAGCACGAAGCCATCGCGGTCGCGGTCCCACGGACGTGATGCAGTCTTCGGATCATCGTTGCGGGTTGAAAGCGCACGCGCCGCAGCGAAACCGCCGATGCCTAACGGCGAGACGGTTGCTTCAGCGCCTCCAGCAACCATCACATCGCAATCACCGTACTCGATCATCCGCGCTGAAAGGCCAATGGCATGCAGGCCGGTGGTACAGGCAGTGACTACGGCGATATTCGGACCCTTGAATCCGAACTTGATCGCCACATGACCGGAAATCATGTTGATGATCGAGGCAGGAACGAAAAAAGGTGATACCCGGCGTGGGCCGCGATTTACCAGCTCTGCGTGTGTCTGCTCAATCATTGGCAAGCCACCGATACCGGAACCGATGTTGCAACCGATACGTACCGCAGTTTCATCGCCCAATGCTTCGCCTGTGGGCAGTCCGCTGTCAGCAACCGCCTGACACGCAGCCGCCAGGCCCAGATGAATGAACCGGTCCATGTGACGGGCTTCTTTTTCGGGAATGTAGTCCGCGATGTTGAAACCCTTGACCTCACCTGCAAACTTGCAGGCGAAATTGCCCGCATCGAACTGCGTAATGAGGTCTATGCCCGAGATGCCAGCCAAAAGATTGGACCAGGACTGCTCAACCGTATTTCCCACCGGGCTGACGCAACCG
>JANPFZ010000525.1:0-9371 GCA_031423655.1 Polaromonas sp. | reverse complement strand
CCGGCGTCAAGCGCCACTTCCATCAACTTGTCTTCCGGGGTGCCCGGCGCAAAAATCAGCTGCCCGCAATGCTTGAACTGAAACGCCACCGAACCGGTGGTGCCCATGTGTCCACCGTGCTTGGAAAAAGCGTGGCGCACTTCGGCCACCGTGCGCACGTGGTTGTCGGTCAGGCAGTCAACAATGATCGCCGCGCCGCCGACGCCGTAGCCCTCATAGCGCACTTCGTCGTAATGAACGCCTTCCAGGCTGCCGGTCGCCTTGGCAATGCCGTATTTGACGTTTTCTGCCGGCATGTTGGCCGCCTTGGCCTTGTCAACCGCCAGTCGCAAGCGCGGATTGGTCCCCAGATCACCGCCACCCATTCGGGCTGCCACCATGATTTCGCGCATCACGCGGGTCCAGACCCGCTGGCGCTTTTCGTCCTGGCGACCTTTGCGGTGCTGAATATTCGCCCATTTACTGTGACCAGCCACTGAAATCCCCGGTAATTGATTTAATCTCAGGCTCATTTTACTTTTTCAGTTGAGGACCCCCATGGCCGAGCCCCTTTTGATCGCAAAAAACACCTCTACCCAATGCGAAATACTTCCGGGCCTGGCCAATCGCCACGGCTTGATCACCGGTGCAACCGGCACCGGTAAAACCGTCACGCTGCAGACCCTGGCTGAGAACTTCTCGAACATCGGCGTTCCCGTGTTCATGGCCGATGTCAAGGGCGACCTGACCGGCATCAGTCAGGCTGGCAGCATCGGCGAGAAGATGGCTGGCATTTTGAAAGAGCGCGGCATCGACTCGCCGCAGTCGATCGCCTGCCCGGCCACGTTGTGGGACGTATTCGGCGAACAGGGCCACCCGGTGCGCGCCACGGTTTCTGACATGGGCCCGCTGCTGCTGGGTCGCATGCTTAACCTTAACGAAACGCAGGCCGGCGTCATCAACCTGGTGTTCAAGATTGCCGACGACAACGGCATGCTGCTGCTGGACCTGAAAGACCTGCGCGCCATGCTGCAGTACGTCGGCGACAACGCCAGTGAGTTCACCACCAAATACGGCAACGTCAGCGCCGCCAGCGTCGGCGCCATCCAGCGCGGGCTGATGCAGATTGAAACGCAGGGTGGCGCGAAGTTTTTTGGCGAGCCAATGCTCGACATCAACGACTTCATGCAGACGGTGGACGGCAAGGGCGTCATCAACATTCTGACCGCCGACAAACTGATGCATTCGCCGCGCCTGTACGCGACATTCTTGCTTTGGATGCTGTCGGAGCTGTTCGAGCAGTTGCCCGAAATCGGCGATCCGGACAAACCGAAATTGGTGTTCTTCTTCGACGAGGCCCATCTGCTCTTCAATGAGGCGCCCAAGGTGCTGATCGAACGCATTGAGCTTGTCGTACGACTGGTTCGCTCCAAGGGCGTCGGTGTTTATTTCGTGACGCAAAACCCGCTGGACATTCCTGACTCGGTACTGGCGCAGCTGGGAAACCGGGTGCAGCACGCGCTGCGCGCCTATACCCCGCGCGACCAGAAAGCCGTCAAAGCGACGGCGCAGACGATGCGGCAAAAACCCGGGCTGGATATTGAAACTGCCATCACCGAGTTGGCCGTGGGCGAGGCCTTGATCAGCTTTCTAGATGCCAAAGGCCGGCCGGGCATCACGGAGCGGGTGTACGTGCTGCCACCAGGCAGCCAGATCGGGCCGATCACGCCCCAGCAGCGTCAAGCGCTTCAGCAAAGCTCGCTCGTTGCCGGCGTATATGAAAAA
The DNA here is from genome assembly GCA_031423655.1 of Polaromonas sp. Taxonomy (GTDB): domain Bacteria; phylum Pseudomonadota; class Gammaproteobacteria; order Burkholderiales; family Burkholderiaceae_C; genus Polaromonas. The sequence continues at coordinate 7,607 of JANPFZ010000525.1, read as the reverse complement.
GTCGTTGACCGTGAATCAGCCTACGAAAAACTTCAGCAACGGGTTCAAGCAGGTGCCGCTAGCGCAGCATCGTCGCCAGGCGGCGGGGCCGTCGGCAAAACCGAATCGGGCGGCATCATGGGCGGGCTCAATGATGCGCTTTTTGGCAGCACCGGCCCGCGTGGCGGCAAAATCGAAGGCCTGGCGCAAAGCATGGCCAAGTCGGCTGTCAGGACTATGGGCTCGGCGGTGGGCCGCGAGATCATTCGCGGCGTGCTGGGCAGTATTTTTGGCGGTCGAAAGGGGTGACACATTAGCCTCCCACTGTAAAAACTATCTTCATCACACGCAGCGCGGGAAGAATCAGGGCGCGAACGCCTTCAAACAATTCGGCGATCTGATAGCTCACCAAAAAAAATAGTGGGTAGAAAATCTGCGGGCTTGCCGACGAATACCGCGTCACTGAAACGACCGCAATGCTACTGGCCACGTAACGGTTAAACAGCCCTGCGATCAGTCCCCCCAAGAGTCCACCGGCCAAAATATCGGTGGGGTAATGCAGGCCCAGATACAAGCGCGGCAAGGCAATAAACAGCGTGGTGTACCCGATGGCAAAAAGCCCCACCGCCCGGGAGACGAAAAGCAGACCCACCGATAGCGAGAAAAACAGCACCGCGTGGTCGCTGGGGAAAGACGACGCGCCGTCCAGCACAGCACGCGACATGCCGTAAGCCAGGCCAATATCCGCCTGCGGGTCATGCAGAGGCCGCAGGCGAAGCGGCAGAAAATGGGGCATCGCCCTTCCCACCAGCACGGCTACAAGGCACCCCATCAAGGTCGCCATCACATGCGCGCGGTTTCGCGCCTCAATGCCAGCGGGGCTGAACCAGGCCCACCAGATCAACGCGACGATTACGCCGCCTTTGAGCAAGTGGTAGTTCGATAAAAAAGCGATGGCCTTGTCGGCAGCAGGCCACTGGCCAGCAAAACCATTGATCAAATGCAGGATGAATTTATCGAGGAAGTTCATTGTTGTTGATTTTCTTTTTCGTTGATTGATCCTGTGATCTGGATAGCAGCGGGACGGCACAAGCAAGGATAAGCGTGACCGCAGCGTTCTGGCAATGTTTTGACCCGGGCTTTGCGTGCGATAACTGAATGACCAACAAGTACTTGCGACATGCCCGCGAACGTGCCTGCGAAGACCGTAAAGCCGATTTGTCGCGTTTCACACAACGAAAGCTGATTTGGCGACAATGCCCGCTTGCCAGTCATGAACGGCATCGGTACATTGGTATTTTGAAAGGCACCACATGTCTGCAGACGCCACCGTTCCGGCCCGGGAAAACCCTTCGCGGCACATCCGCCTGACTTCGCATGCCAGCGGCCACGGCGCGTTGCCGATCCGCTGGGCGGCGGCCACGGCACCCGAGCGTGGCCCGATTGTCGGCACCACCACCCGCCGCAGCCACCGCAACGTGATTGGCACGCACAGCGGCTCCTACAGCGTCTATCGCGCGCTGGCTGTGGCTTCGGGTGGCTTGTCACCGCAGCACAAAGCCGATTTAACCAACACCTCGCCCACCGACATCATCGGCCCCTACCCGCAGTGGAGCGAGCCGGGTCGCATCGTGGCCATGGACCCGTGGGGCGCAACCATTGCGGACGTATTTTCCGCTGAACTGGCGGCGGGTTACGACATCCGCCCGACGATTGCCGTGACGCAGGCGCATGTGATCCTGCCCGAGGTGATCGAGGCTCTGCAGTCGGGCCGACTGAAGGCCGACGGCAAATTCCTCACAGCCAGCGGCGCGGCGATGGTGACCAAAGTGGCGGTCGAGCCGGTCTGGTACCTGCCCGAAGTCGCCAGACGCTTTAACACCACCGAAGCCGATTTGCGCCGCGTGCTGTTTGAAGAAACCGGCGGCATGTACCCAGAATTGGTCACGCGCAGCGACCTGGAAGTATTCTTGCCGCCCATCGGCGGCTTGACCGCATATATCTTCGGCAACCCGCGCGACCTGTCAAACCCTGATGTCGAACTCACGGCGCGCGTACACGACGAGTGCAATGGCTCGGATGTCTTCGGCTCGGACATCTGCACCTGCCGCCCTTACCTCACGCATGCGATTGAAGAATGCATAGCAGGCGCGCAGCGCGGTGGCGTCGGCCTGGTGTCGTACTTTCGCAAGGAAGGCCGGGCGCTGGGCGAAGTAACGAAATTTCTTGTCTATAACGCCCGCAAACGGCAGGTCGGTGGCGACACGGCCGACCAGTATTTCAACCGCACCGAATGCGTGGCCGGCGTGCAGGACATGCGTTTTCAGGAACTGATGCCCGACGTGCTGAACTGGCTCGGCATTCGCAAGATTCACCGGCTGGTGTCGATGAGCAACATGAAATACGACGCCATCACCCGCGCCGGCATCGAGGTGGTGGAACGCGTCAACATACCGGCCAGTTTGATTCCTGCCGATGCGCAGGTCGAGATGGATGCCAAGATGGCAGCCGGCTATTTCACCCCCGGGGCCGTGCCAGATGCGCAAGAGCTGAAAAAGTCCAAGGGCCGGAGCCTGAGTGTCTGACATCAAGCCACTCACACCAGACGCTATTAAAACAGTAGCTGCTTGCGCAAGTTTTTCGGGGGCTGTCGCCCAATTACGCTCTACAAAAACGATTCGGGAGCGCGCCCGGGCACTGCTGGCGCGCGCACGCCGTGGCGAGTCGGCGTGGTTCAGCGTTAATGATGGCGCCATGGACAACGCCGCCGCGCTGGTGGCCGAACTGACCCGGGCGCGCTACCCCGATTTAAAGATTCCGTACCACAGCCGCTGGCGACATTTCGAGGCGGGCGGCATCGACCGGCCCGGTCAGCTGAAGCGAAAACTGCAACAAGCCTCCAACGAAGATCTCGCCCGGGCGCGGATTGATCTGGCGCTCGTCGCGGTGCTGCTTGACGCGGGCGCCGGCGCCGATTGGAGCTATTGCGAAGCGGCCGTCGGCCAGCGACCGGCCCAGCGCTTCAGCCGTTCAGAAGGCCTGGGAGTGGCCAGTTTTCACGCCTTCATGGACGGGCTTTTTTCCAGCGACCCGGCGCAGCCTTTGCGAGCGGATGCCGACGGGCTGCAAGCCGTGACCACAGCGCGGCTGGAAAAAGCATTTCAGGTTACGCCGAAAAACCCGTTGGTCGGGCTGGAGGGCCGCGCGGCTTTGCTACGCCGACTGGGCGAAGCGATGCAGGCGCAGCCCGAAATCTTTGGCCAGCCAGCCCGGCCCGGCCATCTTTTTGATCAGCTCACCAGGGGCAAGGCGTCAATCGCTGCGGAAGATCTGCTTTCAGTGCTATTAACGTCGCTAGCCCCCATCTGGCCTGCGCAAAACGCTATTGAAAACGCAGCGCTTGGGGACTGCTGGAAGCACCCGGCAGCAGGCAGCGAATGCGAGGCAACCGACCCGACCAAAGGCTGGATGCCGTTTCACAAGCTGTCGCAATGGCTCACCTATTCATTGCTCGAACCGTTTCAATGGGCCGGCATCCGCATCGAGGGACTGGACGCGTTGACCGGCCTGCCCGAATACCGCAACGGCGGCCTGTTTATCGACTCGGGCGTGCTGCGCCTGAAAAATGCGAAGCTGATCGACCGCGTGTTTCATGTCGGCGATGAACTCATCGTCGAGTGGCGCGCGCTGACGGTGGCGCTGCTAGACGAACTCGCGCCTATGGTTCGCCAGCAGTTAGGATTAACCGAAATCCAGATGCCGCTGGCCTGCGTACTGGAAGGGGGCACCTGGGCCGCGGGGCGCGCTTTGGCACAGCAATTGCGTCGCGGTCAGCCACCGCTGAACATTCAAAGCGACGGCACCGTCTTCTAAAAAAACAAGCTTACCGACGACTCCCCAATGACAAACCACAGCCCCAACGTTCACCTGATTGACCATCCGCTGGTTCAGCACAAGCTCACGCTGATGCGCCGAAAAGATGCGTCCACGACGACCTTTCGCACGCTGCTCAACGAGCTGAGCATGCTGATGGCCTATGAGGTGACGCGCGACATGCCGATGCAGGACGTCGAGATCGAAACGCCGCTGGAGCTCACCACATCGAAAATGATCGACGGCAAGAAGCTGGTGTTCGTGTCGATTTTGCGCGCCGGCAACGGTATTCTCGAAGGCATGCTCAATGTGGTGCCGGGCGCGCGCGTTGGCCACGTCGGTTTGTATCGCGACCCGAAAACGCTGACGGCGGTTGAGTACTATTTCAAGATGCCGCACGATATGCAGGAGCGCGATGTGGTGGTCGTTGACCCGATGCTGGCCACCGGTAATTCGGCGATTGCGGCGGTTGATCGCGTCAAGGAACTGAATCCCAAATCGATCAAGTTTGTCTGCCTGCTGACCTGCCCCGAAGGCATTGCCGCGCTGCAAAAAGCGCACCCGGATGTGCCGATTTACACTGCGGCCATTGACCGGCAGCTCAATGACCACGGCTACATTTTGCCCGGCCTGGGCGACGCCGGCGACCGTATCTTCGGAACAAAATAGGCCGCTAGCCCTTGTACTACGTGCGCAGTAAGCTATCAATTTAATAGTAAACGGTTTTTGAATGAAATTGTCTGGATGGGCCGGTTGGCCTGTGTCTGTATCTTTGCTCGTGCTCTGCCTGAACGCCAGACCGGCCCACGCGGCACCCTTTACCCCCACCAACGACAGTGAAGTCGTCGAACGCCTTCCGCTGGCCAGCGATCCGTCGGCACGGCAGCTTGAATCGCTGCGGCGACAACTGGCCGGCAGGCCCGACGACAACGCGCTGCGGCTTGACATCGGCCGGCGCTATTTCGCTCTAGCCATGGCGCAGGGCGACCCGCGCCTGGTCGGCTATGCGGCCGCTGCGATTGCCCCGCTGGAAGCGAGGTCTGCCGGCAGTGCTGACTATTGGCTGCTGCGCGGGCAACTTGAGCAGTTCAGCCACCAGTTCGAGCCGGCATTGGCCAGCCTTGAAAAAGCCAGTCAGATCGACCCGAAAACGGTAGCACCGCTGGCGTGGCGGGCCGCCATCTTCATGGTGCAGGCGCGTTATGCCGAAGCCAAAAGCGAATGCCAGCGGGTCGCAGCCGTGGCCGAGCCCCTGTTCGCTACCGGTTGCAGCGCCTACGCGCAGGCTGCGACGGGCGAGCTCAAACCAGCTTTCGGCGCGCTGAATTCGGCAACCAAAACCGCCTTGGCTGCCAAGCCTGCGCCAGCGCCCGAGCTGCTGCTGTGGGCCTACACCCGTCAGGCTGAAATGGCAATGCGCCTGCAGCAAAACGATGCGGCAGAAGCGCTGTTGAAAAGCGCACTGAAGCTCGGCGTGATCGACCAGTTTCTGCTCGGCGCCTACGCTGATTTTCTGCTCGCCCAGCAACGCCCCGCAGAAGTGCTGACCTTGCTGGCAGGCTGGGAACGGTCTGACATTTTGCTGCTGCGACTGGCGCTAGCCGGCAAGGCGACGAAGGATGCACGCGCCACCGACTGGACCGGCCAGCTGCGTGACCGCTTTCAGGCTGCCGCCCGACGCGGCGACCGGCTGCACGAGCAGGAAGCGGCGCGCTTCGAACTAGACCTTGAAGGCAATGCAGCCAAAGCGCTGGCGGCGGCGACCAGCAACTACACCGTGCAAAAAGAGCCGCGCGATGCAGAAATCCTGATGCGCACCGCGCTCGCCGCCGGGCAGGTCAAAGCCGCGCAGCCCGCACTCGACTGGCTGCGCAACAGCCGCTACGAAGACCCCGTATTTGACAAGCTCGCTGCGCAACTCGCCGCGCAGGGGGCTACGCGATGAAGCGCCTCTTATTGGTTGTCATCGCGCTATTGCTTCAAACCGCCGCCTGGGCCCACAAGCCCAGCGACAGCTACCTCACGCTGCGCGCCACCACCGGCAGCAGTGATGTTGCCGTGCGCTGGGACATTGCGCTGCGCGACATCGACTACGTCCTGAGCCTCGACCGCGACGGCAACGGCGAAATCACCTGGGGCGAAGTGCGTTCGCGCAGCGACGACATCACCCGTTTGGCTACCAGCCGGTTGCAACTGAGTTCGGGCGACAAGGATTGCAGCTGGGCCACTGCCGCGCCCTTGATGCTCGACAAACACAGCGACGGCGCCTACGCGGTGCTCAGCTTGTCGGCCCAGTGCGCCAGCCTCGCCGGTGCGCTGAAAGCCAAATATTCGCTGCTATTTGACGTCGATCCGACGCACCGCGGCCTGGTGCAGTGGATTGCACCCGGCAACACCGACACCCAGGCCCAGGCGCTGGTTTTCGGTAACGAATCCGGCGAGCAGCAGCTTGCTTTGCAATCACCCGGCCCCTGGGAAACGCTGCGCCAGTACATCATTGACGGCGTCTGGCACATCTGGATTGGTTACGACCACATCCTGTTTCTGCTGGCGCTGTTGCTGCCGTCAGTGCTGCTGCGCCGGCAAGGCCAGTGGGCGCCTGCGCCGCGAGTCGGCGGCGCAGTCAAAGAGGTGCTGAAAGTAGTCACTGCCTTCACGCTGGCCCACTCGATCACTCTGAGCCTTGCGGTACTCGGCGTGATCAGCCTGCCTTCGCGCATCGTTGAGTCCGCCATTGCGGCGTCAGTTATTTTTGCCGCGCTGAGCAACCTGCGCGGCGCGGTCGAGCTCAAACGCTGGATCATGGCCTTTGTTTTTGGCCTGATTCACGGCTTTGGTTTCGCGTCGGTTCTGGTCGATCTGGGCTTGCCAACCAACGCTTTGGTGCTGGCACTGGTCGGCTTTAACGTCGGCGTTGAACTGGGGCAGCTGGCCATCGTGGCGCTTTTTCTTCCGCTCGCGTTCTGGCTGCGCGGCACGGCGTTCTACCGGGTCGGTGTATTGAAAGGCGGCTCATTGATCGTCGCGCTGCTGGCGACCTGGTGGCTGGTGCAAAGGGCGTTTGCTCTGTAGCATTCCGGGGCGGGGGTGGCATGACGCTTGCGTGTTCACAATCGTTGTTTAAGCGCTGCCGGCCTACGGTGGTTTTCTTGGGTTTATCTGGAGCAAAAAACCATGTTGATCGCGAAACTGAAAAGACGTCCCCTTCTTGCCCTGGCTACTTTCGCTTCGGCCATGATGCTGGCCCCCAACCTGACGCTGGCGCAAGCAAAGCCCAAAGTCGCTGCCATCTACACGGTGCCCTTTGAGCAGCAGTGGGTCAGCCGCATTCACAAGGCGCTAAAAGCCGCTGAGGCGCGCGGCGAAATCGAGTACAAGGCCACCGAAAATGTCAGCAACGCCGACTACGAGCGCGTGATGCGCGAATACGCCACAGCCGGAAACCAGCTTATCGTCGGCGAAGCCTTTGCAGTCGAAGCGGCAGCCCGCAAAGTGGCCAAAGATTTCCCAAAAGTCTCGTTTTTGATGGGCTCGTCGGGCAAAGTGCAGGCGCCAAATTTCTCGGTGTTCGATAACTACATCCAGGAGCCGGCCTACCTGTCCGGCATGGTCGCTGGCGGCATGACCAAAACGAACAAGATCGGCATGGTCGGCGGCTTCCCAATTCCCGAAGTCAACCGCCTGATGAACGCTTTCATGGCCGGCGCGAAGGAAGTCAATCCGAAAGTCGAGTTCAGCGTCAACTTCATCAACAG
>JANPFZ010000524.1:0-2726 GCA_031423655.1 Polaromonas sp. | reverse complement strand
TTTTACTCGCTGCTCGATAAAACGCCACGGGTCACGTTCGACGCTTACCCGCGTGGCAACGCACTGGCCGCAGAGTTGAACGGCATTGAGGGCGTGCAGCGGCTCAAAGGCTTCACCAAAGGCTTCTTCGCCCTGCGTGATGAAGCCGGCCGCGCGTTGATCAGCGACCTGCGCATGGGCCAGGAGCCTGACTAAACTTTCACGTTCGCGGTAGCCGAAGAGCGCAGCGCGGCAGTTCCACTGGCGATGCCCAAGCAGCTCGGGCGACGAGGCGACATCAAGTGCAGTCTTTCCTCCTGTTGGGGCAGCGCATCATCGCCACGGCAGTGCCGCCGCCCGTGAAGCTCTGCAGAAATTCCGCGCCACTGGGACACGCTGGCTAACGCCCGCCGACTCGAGCATTCACACTGACTTCGCAACGGTCAGGCTCCTGCCGCTGCCGTCAAGGCGTAATCGCAATCGAAGCACTGCCCCTTGCCGGGCAGCCGCCCATGCCCGGGCCACCGAGCTCGCCATACTCAAAAATCGTCATTCCGAAGCGGTCGCCGTTGCCGTTGGTCGAATGCCAGGCCATTGCGCGGTTCTGTCCGGCCACCGCCAGTTGCTGTTGGGCAGGGGTCAGTCCGCGGTAGATAGCCTCCCACTTGCCCCCGCCCAGGAGGTATAAGTACCCGGTGACGCCAGGAAGGTTGCCTACGCGCCCGCCGTTGATATCGGCACGTATGTCGCGGCGCCCGACCAAATTCTCCTTGAAGTCCGGATTGATGATGCGCTGCTCGGTCAAGCGCAACGGAAAGGCAGACTGCTTGCCATTTGCATCCGGGGCGGTCAGGGAGAATCCTTCGACCCTCACCACACCGTTGTTGGCTTCCGCGGATTTCTTGATCGTGGTGTCGATCACCCGCTGTGTCTGCCCTTCCAGAAAGCCCCCCCCTTGCGGATTCACCACGAACACATCGATCCAATCACCAGGCTTGATGTCGGGCGTTTGTCCGGTCCAGCACACCCCGCCGGGATGGTTGACTTCAAAAAGACCGGTCCTGCCGACGGTGCCTCGGGCCGTGCCGATGACCGGGGCGTTCGAATTGCCCCTGCGGACGACGACCTGCAAGTCAGCACCTGCCGGGAAGCGATCGATTGAAATGAAATCACGCTCGGGAAATACGGTGACATCTTTCAGGAACCCCTGATCCGCCGTGTTAGCGGCATTTCGAAGGTTTGTAGGGACGTAGTAGACAGGTGGAGTTGGGCTCTTGGGCACAACCACGCCATTGGGCCCAGCCGGGCAACCGCCGAGGCCGGGACCACCTGACTCACCGACCTCGTAGATCGTCATGCCGAGCCGGTCGCCGGCCGTTGTGGTCTGCTGCCAGCCCATCACACGCGTTTGCCCTTCGACGGCCAGCAAGCTTTCGTCCGCATTCAAGCCGGTGAAAACGGCGGTGAAGGTGAGCGGCTGGCTGTTGCCGATAGTGGGTGGGTCATAGGCGAGAGTTCCAGTCGCCTCAGGGGGGCCCGCCACGCGACCGCCGGTGCTGTCTGCACGAATGTCTCGCCGGGTGATGCGGCTGCGCAGCCCCCCAATGAACTCAGGATTGATGATCCGGACTTCGAGCCGGTCCAGAGGAATACGGGTTCCGGCCAGTTGGGCCTGGCCTTTGACCACCACGGTATAGGTGATATTGGGGGCAGTGCCTTGCTGGACAAGGACCGCTTGCGTCGCCGTGACGTTTTGCGTCGTCGTCGCACTGCCCGATCCGATAGCCACCGTCGGGTTGTTGAGCCGGTTATGTTCGGTGCCGCCGTAGGTGACCCGCACCAGATCTGTCGGGGCAATGTCGGGCGTTGTCCCAATCCAGCACACGCCGCCCGGATGGTTCACCTCCAGGAATCCGGTCGCATCGGTCCGCCCCTCTGCCGTGATGATTGGCGCGTTTGGCCTGACCACTTCTACCAGGAGGTCTGCGTTGGGCGCGAAACCGCTGATCGAAGTGAAGTCGCGCTCCGGAAACACCGTTATGTCCTGCGGCAACAGTGGCGGCTCCATGACTACCGCAAATGCCGTCCCCGACGCCAACATCGCCATGCTCGTGACAAGCGCGGCCAACGCTGACGCTGCCCAGCGTCCCGACCGCTGACAAACGCGAGGAAAGGGATGCTTACCGTCGCCGGATATTTTTGTATGCCGTTTCAAGACACGTTCGCTCGCGTTCGGCCACAAGCGCCCGGGGCTCAATTGACATGAGCTTTTCGCTGGCATGGCAACCCCCGGGGCCGCTGGCCGTTCGTAACCGTTTGAAGTGGGCCGCTGGATGTCTTGGCCATTGGCGGGATCTGCATAGGCGCAGGGAATCTGTTTCAAGAACTCAAACATGGTGTTTCCTTTCAGTGTTCAAAGTCTCAAGCGTCCAAAGGTCGCAGTGGAGTGCGATGCGTATGGTTCTGGATTTAAGGATTGGCAATGTCCCGGTGGCTAGTGTGAAAAAGGCGAAAGCGACATGAAAGGGACAATTCCAAGCGCCGTTCCGTTGCGCCCAACTGCTGGCACGCACAGCGATTGATCCTGCGCATTGATGACCGTCGTCGAGCCCGGCGCGGTCCACAAGTGCCCGTTGGGCAGGCACAGCGAAGGATGGTCGAATGGCGCTTTTTTCATGCGTACCCGCTCATCGGTCAGCGAAAGAAGAAACTTCACAAGGTTGACCTTCTCGTCCTCGCTCAGTTCC
>JANPFZ010000523.1:0-2046 GCA_031423655.1 Polaromonas sp. | reverse complement strand
CGCCAAACGCAGCCTGCATCTGTCGCCCCAGTCACTGGCCAGCGAACTCGACTGCATCGCCCCCGGCACCAGCTACCCGATCTACATCACCCACACCAAACCCGCCGAAACCGAACTCATCATGGCCGAGATCGACCGCTTCGAGCAGGCCCGGCCATCAAGTCGCAAGGTGGCGCATGACATTCGGTGGTTGCGGGCTGGGCAGGTGTTTGAAATTTGATGAATAAGACCAGCGGCGAGACATGCCCAACCAGCACTTGAAATACACTGCGCCTGTACGAAAGTCTTGCTTACACAGCTTGCAAAAGCCCATGCTTCATTGCATCGGTCGATTGCAGTTTTTGACGGGGTTTCACTTGGTGCGGATCCTGACCTCATCGACACCACGCGTGCCGGGGTCGTTCAGAACTTCGAGGTCGCTTACGAGCAAAGCTGGAAGGTGCTGCGCCGCTGGATGATGAAAAATTTGAGCATTCCAGATTCCGGGCTCACCCAGCGCCGTCAGCTTTATCGACTGGCGGCAAAACATACCTTGATCATGACGTTGAAGCATGGTGGGATTTTCATGCAGCCCGCAACATGACTTCACATACCTACAACGAAGCCATCGCTCTGGAAGTTGCCGCCGCAGCGCGCAAGTTTGACCTCGCCTGCGAGCAACTGATCAATGGCTTGAAAACGAGGTCAACTGATGAGTGAATTGACGGATCACAGTCAAAACGCTTCGACTGAAGACCAAAGAGTGTTATTGACCGCGCTACAAATGCGGGCCATTCAAAGTATTTTGGCTCAGCAGCTGCCGCAAGCCCAGGTATTTGCCTTTGGGTCTCGCGTCAACGGCGCGCCCCGCAAATACTCCGATATCGACCTGGCCATTGTTCTGCCCCAACCGCTTGGCCTGCGCAAGCTGCGCCAGTTGAAAGACGCCTTCGAAGACTCTGATCTGGAAATTTGCGTGGACATTGTGGACTGGTCCGTGGCAGACCCCGACTTCAAAGCGGCGGTACAGGCGCAGGGCATGGCAGCACTTCAGTAGCCGGGCAGGCAGCAGGGCTGCCGAACCAGGACGAATGTCACCCATCAGCGTAACCGGCGCATCCCCCTCGGTAGCGACAGCACTGCTGACGCAAAACGCTGACAAAAATGTCAAGCTCAACCATCGAGTTGTCAAAAAAAGTAACGCGACCCAGGGGAACACCTCAGTTTTGAGCAGTAAATCACAGGCTCACGGCCTTAAAAGGGTTGGCACACAAACTGCAAATACCTCTCCGTCAGTTTTCTGTTTCCAACCAAGGAGTTTTTAATGAAGCGTTCCATGCAAAAGGGTTTTACCCTGATTGAGTTGATGATTGTTGTTGCGATTATTGGTATTTTGGCTGCCGTGGCTTTGCCGGCGTATCAGGATTACACAGTCCGTGCGAAAGTGACCGAGGGCCTGGTCTTGGCGTCTGGTCTCAAGCCGCTCGTCACAGACAACGCAACCAACGGTACGACTGATGCAACTGGTGGTTTTTTCAAGGGCATGCCAGTCGACGCGGCCGGGGGTACATTCTGTGCTGCAGCTGGTACCTGCTCTATGAATAACGGCGCTGCTGCAACGCCAATTTCCAAGAATGTCGTTAGCATCGTTGGCGACACCGCAACCGGTACCATGATGGTAACTTATGCGGCCTCCGCGTCAGGTCAAGTTCTGCAACTGTCGCCTTCCTCAAATAACCTTCCGCTTGCGGCGGCAACCATTCCAGCATCTACCATTAGCTGGACTTGCTATGCTCTGGGCAAAGCGGTTGTTGCGACCATCCCCAATAACGCAACCATTCTCGCAAAGTTTGCACCGGCTGAGTGCCGCTAATATTTTTCGGAGTTAAGAAAGGGCGCTTAGGCGCTCTTTTCCGTACTAAATTTCCACAATCACATCTCTTTTGAATATTCTCAGTAAATAATATTAAGTCAAGCTAACCGCCCTGCTAGAAAAAAATAAAGTCCCATTCATAGCAGTTAAACGGTATGGCACCTCACGTTCCCGACGCTCCGCCGGTTTTTATT
>JANPFZ010000522.1:0-3079 GCA_031423655.1 Polaromonas sp. | reverse complement strand
GCCAGCGTGCTGCCGTCGTCCATCTGCACGCTGGCCAGCATGCCGCGCGCCTGGTAGTGCGGGTCGGCGGCGATGTCGGCGACGGTGTAGATGCGGCCTGCGGGGACGCTGGCACCGTCAAGTACCTTCATCACCTCATCAACGCTGCGTTGGGCGGTCCAGTGGCCAATGGCCACGTCAATTTCCGCCACGCGTCCCACACGGCCGGCGTTGTCTGCCAGTCCCGGGTCATTACCCAAGTCGTCGCGCCCAATTTCCTTCATCAGTCGCTTGAAAATGCTGTCGCCATTGCCGGCAATAAGCGCATAACCGCCGTCACTGCACAGATACGCATTGCTGGGCGCAATGCCGGGCAGCGCGCTGCCGGCAGGGCCGCGTACCGCACCAAAAGCGCTGTATTCGGGCAGCAGGCTTTCCATGCAGTTAAAAACCGCTTCATACAGCGCCACGTCAATCACCTGGCCGACGCCGTGGGCGCTGCGGTGGTGCAGCGCCAGCAAAATGCCGATCACACCATGCAGCGCGGCCAGCGTGTCGCCGATGCTGACGCCGACGCGCACCGGCACGCGGCCCGGCTCGGCCGTCAAATGGCGCAGGCCGCTCATGGCTTCGGCCACCACGCCGAAGCCGGGCCGGTCGCGGTAGGGGCCGGTCTGGCCGTAGCCGCTGATGCGCAGCATGATCAGGCGCGGATTGAGCGCCAGCAGCGCGTCCGGACCCAGGCCCCAGCCTTCCATCGCGCCGGGGCGGAAGTTTTCGATTAGCACATCAGCGTCAAGGGCAAGCTTGCGAACAATGTCCTGCGCCGCCGACTGCTTGAGGTCGAGTGCCAGCGAACGTTTGTTGCGTGACTGCACCTGCCACCAGACCGAGGTGCCGTCTTTCAGCAAACGCCATTTGCGCAGCGGGTCGCCCGCGCCGGGGGCTTCGATCTTGATCACCTCGGCACCAAAATCAGCCAGGGTTTTAGCGGCAAACGGGCCGGCTATCAATTGCCCGAGTTCGATCACCTTCAATCCGGCCAGCGGGCCGGTCGAAGTGGAGGGGGAAGTCGACATGGACATGGACATGGACGTGGACGTGGACGTGGACGTGAGTGAACGAGTAGTCATGATGCGGCGCTATCGACCGCCGTCAGGCTTTCGTCGGGGCTTTTTTGATGGCCGCAGTCTTCACAACAGGCTTGTCTGCAGCCCCCTTTTTTGCCGCGGGCCTTTTCGCAATCAGCGCATCCAGGTTCTTGACGATTTCGCTCTCGATCTTGTCCCTGAACGCCCCCAGCAGAAAACCGAGTTTTGCCTGCAGCTGAAAAGCATCGCCGGTCACCGTCAACGTGCCCGAAACCCCTGAGCGCGAGAAGCTGACTTCATCAGTTGTGCTGCCTTCCTCGTAGGTGCAGGTCATGTCGAATTTTTCTTCGGCCTGCTCAGCCCATTTAAACGCGGCGGCACGCGCCTGCGCCATGCTCATGCCGTGCTTGCGTTCGATCTGGATGTCTGCCATCAATCTGTCCTTGGTTGCTAGGGTAGGGAGTGGTTGTTTTTGCGATTGTTCAGCGCCAGATGCCGTTCATTTTTTGACAGGCTGGCCAGGCGCCTGACTGCATCATAAAACCGGGGCCAGCTGCGGCCCTCGGCTTCAAAAAGCGCCTCAAAACCGGGCACCAGTTCATCATAGGCGGCCTGCGCCGCAAAGGCCGCGTTGTTGGCCCGCGCCACCCACGGGTCATAGGCCGCGTAGCCGCCCCATTCGGTTTTCAGCTCGGCGTAACGCGCGCGAAAGCCTTGCATGGCTTTTTCCTTTGCTATTATTTTAATAGCTTCTTGCGAACGTATTTCGCGGGCTACAGGGCTATTTTCCTTAATATCCTGGTTGTCTTGATAGATCGCAGCCAGTTCACGGCGCGTGGCCAGTGTCAGCGCGCGGAACTGCCGGCGCCGCTGGTCAAAGGCGGTGTAGTCGCTCTTCGCGGCGGTGTTGCCCAGAGCAGATTCCGCTGCCAGCCAGCGCTCACCGCCCAGCCGCTCGACGGCGGTGGCGAACGATTCGTTGAACATCGTGTCGCCGGGCACATACACCACCTGATGCGCCAGTTCATGAAAAATCAGCCGCGCTAGCTCGCCCTCGGGGTAGCGAATGAAGGTGTTCAGCAGCGGGTCGCCGCCGGCCCAGTTCATCAGGCCCAGCGTCGAGTAGGCCGGCACGCCGTAGACGCTGGTTTCCAGTGCCTGCGCGTCGAGTTTTTTTGCTTCTGCCCTGGCGTCGGCCTCGTCAAAATAACCGCGATAGCCCACGCAGCCGGCCACCGGAAAGCACCAGGTCTTCAGCGTCAGCGACAGCTCGGGCGCGGCCACCACGTTCCACACCACTGACGCGCGTTTCAGGTCTGCATAGCGCCGGTAGCTGGCGTTGTCGGGCAGCTTGAGCTCGTCAACGGCAAAGCTGCGGATGCGCTGGCTTAAAAGCAGCCGCTGCTTGAGCTGCTCGGGCGTTTGTGCATCGGCCAGCCAGTCGCCGACCGGGCGCGCAGCGTTCATCATCTGCATGTGGCCGCTGACCGACTGCCAGTAGTAGCCGAGCGAGCTGCAGCCAGCCAGCGCCAACGTTGCCAAGCCGACGACTATCGCTGCCTTGATGGCCCTGCGTGTCACTTCAGACTTTGGTTTATCGCGGGCGGCGGCTCGGCCAGCGCAACTTCCACCAGGCAGTCATAGAACACCGGCCCTCGCCCGAGATCTGTCAGCTGTTGGCTGGTGAGCTGGTTGACGTTGGTGCCGGCCAGGCCCAGCTTGCGCCACCAGATGCCCATGCCGTTGACCACACCGGGCCGGGCGCGCGCGGACACGTCGGCCTTGACGAGGTAGTCGCCGCGCGGGTTGAACACTTTGACGACATCGCCGCTTTCGATGCCGCGCGCTGCGGCATCCAGTGCATGCATTTCCAGCACCGGCTCGCCTTCGATGTCGCGCAGGCTTTTGACGTTGACGAAGCTGGAGTTGAGAAAGTTGCGCGCCGGCGGCGAAATCATCGCCAGCGGAAAATCTGCTGATGTGCCTGCGGCTTCGAAGTTAGGGACATG
>JANPFZ010000521.1:0-2689 GCA_031423655.1 Polaromonas sp. | reverse complement strand
CGGCGTTCGCGCTGCGCGTGGATGCCGGATCAAGTCCGGAATGACAACGATTGTCCCCCTTGTCACTGCCGACCTATCCGCCCACACGCCGGCACGCCTGATGGATCTCGCCAACTTCCTGATCCAGCTCTTGAACAGCGTGCAGTACGGCCTGCTGCTGTTCATGCTGGCGGCTGGCCTGACGCTGATCTTCGGCATCATGGGTGTGGTCAACCTCGCCCATGGCAGCTTCTACATGCTGGGCGCCTACCTCGCCTGGTCACTAAGCGCGCAGCTGGGCAGCCTGACGCTGGCCATCCTCGGCGGCGCCGTACTCTCAGTCCTCTTCGGGCTGGCACTCGAATGGCTGCTGTTTCGCCACTTCTACCAGCGCGACCACCTCGACCAGGTGCTGCTGACCTTCGGTCTGATCTACATCTTCGAGGAGCTTCGTTCCATCGTGTGGGGCGACGACGTACACGGCGTGCCGATTCCAGCGCTGCTCGGCGCGTCAATTCCGCTCACCGAGAACCTGTCGTATCCGGTCTACCGCCTGTTCATGTCAGGCGTTTGCATTGCGCTGGCGATTGGCTTGTACCTGCTGATCTCCAAAACCCGCCTCGGCATGAAGATACGCGCCGGCGCGTTCAACCGTGACATGGCCGAGTCGCTAGGCATCAACATCAAGCTGATTTATTCGGTGGTATTTGCGCTGGGCGTTGGGCTCGCCGCTGTCGCCGGCATGATCGCCGCGCCAGTTGCCAGCGTCTACCCGAACATGGGCTCGCAGGTCCTCATCATGTGCTTTGTGGTGGTGGTGATCGGCGGTATAGGTTCGGTCCGCGGCGCGCTCGTTGCCGCGTTGCTGGTCGGGTTGGTCGATACCTTTGGCAAGGTGCTGCTGCCATCGGCAGCCGGCATGCTGGTGTACATGCTGATGGCGGCGGTTTTGCTCTGGAAGCCTGAAGGGCTCTTCAAAGCATGAGCGCGCAAAAAGCGCATCTCGAAGTTTTGCCGCCCGGCGTACAGGTCGCGCTAGGGCTGGCACTTATCGCGCTGCTGGCCTTCCCTTTCGTCGGCACCGACTTCTACACGCAAATGGTCACGCGCATGATGATCATGGCGATTTTTGCCATGAGCCTGGACCTGCTGCAGGGTGTCACCGGTCTCGTTTCGCTGGGGCATGCGGCCTACTTCGGGTTGGCTGGCTATGCGCTTGCCTTTCTCACGCCGCAGGGCGAGGCAGTCAGCCTGTGGTGGACGCTGCCGCTGGCGCTGCTGGCATCGGCTGCGGCTGCGCTCATCATCGGATTTTTTGTCGTGCGCACCCACGGCATCTACTTCATCATGGTCACGATGGCATTTGCGCAGATGGTTTTTTATCTGTTCTTTGACAACAAGATACTGGGCGGCTCGGATGGGCTGTACATCAACTTCAAGCCCGACATCGCGATCTTCGGCTGGGTGCCCCCTTTTTCCTGGTGGAATCTGGACAACAAGACCACGCTGTACTACTTCACCCTGGCCGCGATGCTGGGGGTGTACGCCTTCTTGCGCCGCCTGCTGTGGAGCCCGGTTGGGCGTGCCCTCGCGGGCATCCGGGTCAACGAACACCGTATGCGTGCGATGGGTTTTGGCACCTTCGGTTACAAGCTCGCTGCCTTCACGCTGGCCGGCGCGCTGGCCGGGCTGGCCGGCTATTTGTGGGGAGCGCAGACCGGCTACATCAACCCCGAATTGATGGGTTTTCATATGAGCGTACACGCCATCATGATGGTGATTCTGGGGGGCATGGGCAACTTTGCCGGCGCGATTGTGGGGGCATTTGCGTTTGAATATTTGCTGCATGTCTTCAAAGACCTTCCCCAAGTCGAGCTAATTTTCGGTAGTGTCAACCTGGGCAAACACTGGCAGCTGTGGATGGGGCTTTTCATCGTGCTGCTGGTTACTTTTGCGCCGCGCGGTATCCTGGGTTTGGTCGAACGTCTCAGTCAGCGCGGAAAATCATCCCGATGAGCGACGTTCTTCTTTCAGCAAAAAACCTGACTAAACGCTTCGGTGGTCTGGCGGCGGTCAATGATGTGTCGCTCGATCTGTGGCGCAACCATATACACGCGGTGATTGGCCCCAACGGCGCCGGCAAATCGACGCTAACCAACCTGCTTTCAGGCGACCTGCCGCCGACATCAGGCTCCGTCACGCTGGGCGGCCATGATGTGACCGGCTGGAGCCCGGAAAAGATTTCAGCTCGCGGCCTGGGCCGTAGCTTCCAGAAGACCAACATCTTTTTGCCCTTCAGCGTCTGGGAGAACGTGCGGTTGGCGGCACAGTCACGCGAACCGCATGCGTTTCGGTGGCTCAGTCGTGCTGCTAATTTTGTAGCTGTTAATGCACGTTGTGAAAGGGCTATCGAGCTTTCTGGCTTGAAAGACCGAAAAGGCAGCATGGCTGGAACAATCAGCCACGGCGAGCAGCGGCAGCTGGAAATTGCGATGACGCTGGCCACCGAGCCACAAGTGCTGCTGCTCGACGAACCTCTGGCCGGCATGGGCGCGCTTGAGGCAGAACGCATGGTCGCCCTGCTGCTGGCCATAAAAAAAGACCACGGCATCTTGTTGGTTGAGCATGATATGGATGCGCCACAGATCGAGCGACACATCATTGACCGCCGCCAGACCACCGAAGCGTTTAGTCAGGTTTTTTGCTGAAA
>JANPFZ010000520.1:0-8560 GCA_031423655.1 Polaromonas sp. | reverse complement strand
TATGAATTTAATAGTACGCTATGAGTAAAAAAGTTTTCATCAAAACCTTTGGCTGCCAGATGAATGAGTACGACTCGGGCAAGATGCAGGACGTGCTGCGTGCCGCCGAGGGCTACGAGCCAACCCAGAGCATCGACGACGCCGACCTTATATTGTTCAACACCTGCTCGGTGCGCGAAAAGGCGCAAGAAAAGGTGTTCAGCGATCTGGGCCGCGTCAAGCACCTGAAGGAAAAGGGCGTGCTGATCGGCGTCGGCGGCTGCGTGGCGAGCCAGGAAGGCGCGGCCATCATTCAGCGCGCACCGTATGTGGACGTGGTTTTTGGCCCGCAAACGCTGCACCGGTTGCCGGATTTGCTGTCAAAACGCATCCGCCTGGGCAAGCCGCAGGTTGACATCAGCTTTCCTGAAATCGAGAAATTTGACCACCTGCCGCCAGCCCGCGTCGAAGGCGCCAGCGCATTCGTCAGCATCATGGAGGGCTGCTCGAAATACTGCAGCTACTGCGTGGTGCCGTACACGCGCGGTGAAGAGGTTTCACGGCCGTTTGACGATGTACTGGTCGAGGTCGCCGGGCTGGCCGACCAGGGCGTGAAGGAAGTGACGCTGCTGGGCCAGAACGTCAACGCTTATCGGGGGGAAATGGGTACGAGCGAGATTGCCGACTTCGCCACGCTGCTGGAATACGTACATGAGATTCCCGGCATAGAACGCATTCGCTACGTGACCAGCCACCCGAACGAATTCACGCAAAGCCTGATCGACGCATACGGCAAACTGCCCAAACTGGTCAACCATTTGCATCTGCCGGTGCAGCACGGCTCTGACCGCATATTGATGGCGATGAAGCGCGGCTACACGGCGATGGAATACAAAAGCACGATCAGGAAGCTGCGCGCGATTCGCCCCGACCTGGCGATGAGCAGCGACTTTATCGTCGGCTTTCCCGGCGAGGCCGAAGAAGACTTCGACAAGCTGATGAAGCTGGTCGACGACATTGGCTACGACACGTCATTCAGTTTTATCTACAGCCCGCGCCCTGGCACACCCGCCGCCGCACTGCACGACGACACGCCGCACCGCGTCAAACTCAAGCGCCTGCAGCGCCTGCAGGCCACGCTAGACGAAAGCGTGCGTGCCATCAGCGCCAGCAGGTTGGGCACGGTGCAGCGCGTGCTGGTCGAGGGCGCAGCCCGAAAGACACCCAACGCGCTGTTCGGCCGCACCGAATGCAACCGCGCCGTGGTCTTCAGCGGCCCAGACCGCCTGATCGGTAAACTGATCGATGTCAGGATCACCAAAGCGCCGCAGCGCTCGCTGGTGGGTGAAGTGGTGACTAGCGACTTTGCGGTCGCGGCCTGAGGCGCTACCCGCTGCTTGCGCAACTGCCCATGCTGCAGCGATTTTCGTTTCGTCAGCTGCTTGTCATCGCTTTTTTGTTGATTGCCGCCCTGCTTGGCGCGGCATCGCTACGCGCCCTGTTCACACTCGAAGACATCACGCTGCAAAGCCGTGAGAACGCCGCCCGGGCACTGGAACTGAGCGGTGCGGCCCAGTCGCTGAACGAGCGCAGTGTATCGATGGAGCGCACGTCGCGGCAGTCGGTGGTGCTTGACGACCGCGTGCTTCGCGGACGCTTCAACAATGAGGCGCGCGATGCGGCCAAGATCGTTGAAACGCTCGAGTCCGAAGGCATGCCGCGCGCCACTGGCGCGCAGTGGCGTGGTCATCTCGTGACGATGGGCACGCTGCTCAGCGGCACACCCGAGACCGCGCTTGAGCGCGAACGCCTGCTGGCGCAGGAATTTCGTGAACTCGAACGCGTCAACACCGCCATTTCCGCGCAGGTGCAGCAAGCCATTCAGCAACGCAATAAGTCGCTGGAAACCCGGCTCGACAGCAGCCGCAAATTTTTGACCCAGCAGGTGAGCTGGGCCATTGCGCTGGCAGTCGCGATGGCGGTGGCTTTCGGCATCTGGTTCACGCTGCCGCTGCGGCGGCTTGAAAACGCCATCGTCGGCCTGGGTGAAAACCGCCTCGACCAGGCGATTTCCATTCAGGGCCCGGCCGACCTGGCGCTGGTAGGTCAGCGCCTGAACTGGCTCCGGCTGCGGCTGGTCGAGCTTGACGCCGACAAGTCGCGCTTTCTGCGCCATATCTCGCATGAGCTTAAAACGCCGCTGGCGTCGATGCGCGAAGGCGTGTCCCTGCTGGAAGACGGCGTTGCGGGCGAATTGAGCCCCGAGCAGCGCGAGATTGCGCAAATTCTTCGTCACAACACGGCTCTGCTGCAAAACCAGATTGAAGATTTGCTGCGCTTTAACACCGCTGCGTTCGAGGCGCGCCAGCTGCATCGGCAGACGATTGACCTGCTGCAACTGCTGGAAAATCAGGTCGACGCCCAGCGACTGCAGTGGCGCGCGCGCGAGTTGTCGGTCTCGGTGGTCGGCGAGCCCGTCAAAATCGCGCTGGACCCGGAAAAAATCGGTACGGCAGTGGCGAACCTGCTGTCCAACGCCATCCGCTATTCACCGCTGAAGGGCAGCATCCGCCTCGAACTTGTCAAATTCGCGGGCTATGTCCGCATTGATTTCCATGACCAGGGCAGCGGCGTGGCGGTTGCGGACCGGGAGCGCATTTTCGAGCCTTTTTACCGGGGCGAGCGCCAGCCGCAGGATGTAGCGCGTGGCAGCGGTATCGGCCTGTCAATCGTGCATGAGTACGTGGCCGCGCATGGCGGACGGGTTGAGCTCTTACAAGACCAGCCTGGCGCACACTTCAGAATAGAGCTTCCCCATGTTTCCAAATCCTGACCCGTCCCCGACGCGATTGCCACAGCTGTTGCCGCCGATATTGCCACCGGCCGGCCTCGCCGCTCGCAGGCGCTGGCGTCTTTCTTCCAGGCCGGCATCTGCCCTGGTTTTCTCCGTCCTACTGGCCGGTTGCAGCAGCCTGCCATGGAATTCAACCCAGGCTGAGGAAGAGGCGGCCCGAAATGCCCTCCACGCGGCTGAGGCGAGCGCAGTCGCCCAGGCTCAAGCCGCCGCCAGCGCCGAGAGCAGCCCCGAGCCACCGCCAGAATTGCCAGCACCGCCGGTAGTGCTGCCTGCACCCGACGCTGTCGCCCGCGTACTGACTTATGCCGAGCGCGTGCGCACCATGCCAACGGTAGAACTTAACCAGGAACTGGCGCGAATGACTGCCCCCAGTGAGGCGAACGCACCGGTTAGCCAAGTTCAGCTGGCACTGCTCTTGAGCCAGTTGCGGCAGCTGCCAGAATTGATCAAGGCGCAGGAACTGCTGGCCCGCGTGCTTGCCAACGCCGGCCCCGAAGCCCAGCCGCTGCACCCGCTGGCGCGCTTGCTGGCGTTTCGTTACGGCGAACAGCGGCGGCTGGAAGACGCGCTTGAAAAGGAACGCCAGCAAAGCCGCGAGGTGCAGCGCAAACTCGACCAGACCAACGAGCGACTCGAAGCCCTCAAGGCTATCGAGCGCAGCCTGACCACCCGCCCGCCACCACCGCCCGCACCGGCGCAGGCGCCAGCGCCGGCACCGGCCCCCGCGTTGGCGCCCGCCAGCCGCGGTCGCGCGCCCCCGCCTTGAACGTCATGGCCACTTCGCCTGCTACCGCCGCCGCAACGGGTAAGCCGCCGCCGCATCTGCTGGTGGTGGACGACGACCCCGACATGCTTCGGCTGCTGACCATCCGCCTGACGGCAGCGGGTTACCGCGTCACTGCGGTGACTTCGGCCGAAGCCGCGTTGACGCAGTTGCATATCGAGCGGCCACAACTGGTGCTGAGCGACGTGCAACTACCCGGCCGCGACGGGCTGGCACTGTTCGACGACATACGCGCCGCGCATCCCTCGGTGCCCGTCATTTTGCTGACGGCCCACGGCACGATTCCCGACGCGGTGCAAGCCACCGAGCGCGGCGTGTTCACCTACCTGACCAAGCCTTTCGACGGTAAAGGCCTGCTTGACAAGATCGCGCAGGCGCTGGCGCTGAGCGCACCCGCACATGTCGCGGCCAGAGGCAGCCAGGAAGCCTGGCAAGACCAGATCATCAGCCGCTCCAGCCGCATGGCCGAGGTGCTGGCCGAAGCCCGCATGGTGGCACAGACAGACGCCAGCGTATTGATACGCGGCGAAAGCGGTACCGGCAAGGAACTGCTGGCGCAGGCAATTCACCAGGCGGGCGCACGCGCGAACAAGCCCTTTATCGCCGTCAACTGCGGCGCCATTCCCGAGGCGCTACTCGAGTCGGAGCTTTTCGGCCACATGAAAGGCGCATTTACCGACGCTGTGGCCAACCACAAGGGCCTGTTTCAGGCAGCGGACGGCGGTACGCTGCTGCTCGACGAGATCGGCGACATGCCGCCCGCGCTGCAGGTCAAGCTGCTGCGCGTGTTGCAGGAACGCGTGCTGCGGCCGCTGGGCTCCAGCCAGTCGATTCCGGTTGATGTGCGGGTAATTTCGGCGACTCACCGCGACCTGGACGTGGCGATGGCCGAGGGGCATTTCCGCGCTGATCTTTATTACCGCTTGAACGTGGTGACCCTGACGCTGCCACCACTGTCGGAGCGGCGCGAGGACATTCCGCTGCTGGCGAACCACTTTTTACTCAAACTTGCCCGCAAGTACGACAAGCGCCTGAGCGGCTTCGCGCCTGAAGCGCTGAAGGCGCTAACGACGGCCGCCTGGCCTGGCAATGTGCGCCAGCTCTACAACGTCGTTGAGCAGGTCTGCGCGCTGCTGACGACGCCGCTGGTACCACTGGCCCTGGTACAGCGCGCGCTGCGCTCACCCAGCGTGCAGGTGCTTACGTTCGCTGAGGCCCGGCAGCGCTTTGAGCGCGACTATCTCGTCGGTTTGCTGAAATTGACCGACGGCAACGTTGCCGATGCCGCCCGGCTGGCCGACCGCAACCGCACCGAGTTTTATCGGCTGATGCAAAAGCAGGGTCTGACGCCTGGCCATTTCAAGGCCGACAGTGCGTCGGGTTTGGCGCCATCGCCGGGATCGCCCGAGACTTGAGTCGCTGCTGAGCGACAACCTTGAACCGTTGATTCATAACGGTTTTCATTTAAGCAGCCAAGCCTTTGTCGTTGGCTGGCGACAAAAAGTCCCCTATTTGCCAGTTTCAGACTGCCGGACTGGTCATTTTTCCGCCCTGCGGCGTAAAAATATTTGCAAGTGCTTGATTTACCTAGGTTTTTCAGCTCTGGCACAGGGTTTGCCCTATAGATGCCATGCAATCATTGGGTATCTCGTTTTCGTCGGCATTTCCCGCCGGTTTCAAGGGCGTTGTCTGCGCCCTATCTTTCATCGCCTGGTTGGGCTTGGGCGCCGCAAACGCCCATGCCTGGGGCCTTGATGACGTAGCGGCGCTGGCTGAACAGCGCGCAAAAGCGCCCTTTCAAAAAACGCCCAAAGCCTTGCCCGCAGAACTCGCCAATCTGGACTACGACGGATATCGCGACATCCGCTTCAACCGCGACGCGCCGATCTGGCGCAACAACAAATTGCCGTTTGAGGCGAATTTTTTTCACGTCGGGCGCGAGGTGGTTTCAGTGCGGATGAATGAAGTCGTCGCTGGCGTGGCCAAGCCGATGCGCTACAACCCGGCCGACTTCAATTTCGGCAGTAACAAATTGAGTCCGCAAGGCTGGGGCGATTTGGGCCACGGCGGCCTGCGACTGTTCAGCAACCTGAACACACCTGACGTGAAGGATGAAGTCGCGGTGTTTCAGGGCTCCAGCTATTTTCGCGGCCTGGGTGCGGGCCAGCGCTATGGCTTGTCGGCACGAGGCCTGGCGGTTGACACCACCGGACCGAAGGAAGAATTTCCGCGCTTCACCGAATTCTGGCTCGAGCGCCCGGCTTCAGACGCAAAGATCGTCACGGTCTACGCGCTGATGGATTCAGAGCGCATGACAGGCGCCTACCGTTTTGACATCACGCCGGGCGAACGCACGACGACCGAAGTGCGCGCGAAAATTTTTATGCGGCCCGGTGCAAGCCCGATCAAAACACTGGGCATCGCGCCACTCACCAGCATGTTTCTCTTTGGAGAAAACCAGCCCCGGCCAGGCGACTTTCGCCCTGAAGTGCATGACTCGGATGGCCTGATGATGGCCAATGGCGATGGTGAATGGCTGTGGCGCCCGCTACAAAACCCGGCCACAGCGCTAACAACCTCGTTCAGCATGAAAAGCCCCAAGGGTTTTGGGCTGATGCAGCGCGACCGCAACTATGCGAGTTACGAGGACACCGAGGCGCGCTATGAAATGCGTCCCAGCGCCTGGGTGACGCCCATCGGCGATTGGGGCGCCGGGCGGGTCGAGCTGTTCCAGTTTCCAATTCAGGACGAGACGCATGACAACGTGGTGGCCTATTGGGTGCCGGAACAAATTCCGGCCGCGGGTCAATCCATCAACATCGCCTACCAGGTGTCCTGGCAGGGCAACAACCAGCAGCTGCCGCCCAATGGCTACGTGACGCAATCGCGCCGTGGCAATGGCTTCATTGCAGCGAACAGGGACGGCTCGCTGCCGCCCAACCCGCCGACGCAATTCACCATCGATTTCAGCGGCCCCGCATTGGACAAGCTGCCAGACGATGCGCCTGTAAAAGCCGTAGCGACTGCCGACGCCAACGGCCGCATCGTTGAAAGCCTGGCCTACAAAAATCCCGCGACCGGAAATTGGCGCATGACCTTACGCCTGCAGCGCGCAGACCTGGCCCTGGCGGCCAAACCCGTTGAACTGCGGGCCTTTCTGCAATTGAACGGCAACGCCGTGAGCGAAACATGGACCAACCTGATCACACCATGACCAAACTTATTTCCTCTTTTATTTCCACGCCCGTTCTCAAGCCCGCTTCCCGCAGCACGCTGCGCGAAGAACGCCATCCCAATGCCGTCACGGCGCCGCCCCTCAACCGTGGCTCGATGACGCCCAGGCCGTGGCGCGGTTTCTGGAACAGCATGGGCACGGCCGCGCTGATGCCGTTCTCGAAAACCACCGTGAAGCCGGCAGCTGAAGCGCTGCAGCCGTGGCAGCACGCCGCCAAGCGCCGCCGGACGATCTTTGTGCTGCTGACATTGATCAGTACGGCACTGGCGACCAGCCTCTTTGCCGACATGCAGCCTGATTACGACAATGCCTGGCTGGAGTACGGCCAGACGGTATTGTTCGCGCTGTTGTCAGGCTGGGTCGTCACGGGTTTCATGACCGCGATGATGGGCTTTTATGTGACGCTGCACGGTGACCCCCACAGCCTGTCGGCCAAAAACGTACAGCATCACACGCTGGACGCCGCCACACGCACCGCGATCATCATGCCGATCTGCAATGAAGACGTGCGGACGGTATTTGCCGGCCTGCGCGCGACTTGCGAGTCGGTAGCCATCGCCGGGCAGGTTCGCGCTTTCGACGTGTTTGTGCTGTCTGACAGCAACGACGCCGCAATCATCAAGGCCGAACGCGCCGCCTGGGAAGACTTGCGCACGCAGCTTGCCACGCAGCCCGACCAGCCGCAGATCGAGGTCTACTACCGCCTGCGCACACGCCGCAGCGACCGCAAGGCCGGCAACGTGGCGGATTTTTGCCGTCGCTGGGGCAAGGACTACAAATACATGGTGGTGCTGGATGCCGACAGCGTGATGAGCGGCGACTGCCTGGTGTCTATGGTCAAACTGATGGAAGCCAATCCAAAGGCCGGCATCATTCAAACCGCGACCCAGGCCATCGGCCATGTCACGCTGCATGCGCGAGCACAGCAATTTGCGTCACGCGTCACCGGTCGGCTGTTCACCCTGGGCATGCAGTACTGGCAGATGGGTGAGTCGCACTACTGGGGCCACAACGCCATCATTCGCGTCGAGCCCTTCATGCAGCACTGCGCGCTGGCGCATATTTCTGGCACCGGTGGCATGTCGGGCAGCATCATGTCGCACGACTTTGTAGAAGCCGCATTGATGCGCCGCGCCGGCTTTCACGTCTGGCTGGTGGCTGATTTGATCGGCAGCTACGAGCAGCAACCGCCAGATTTGCTGGCCGAACTGCAGCGCGACCGCCGCTGGTGCCAGGGCAACCTGCAAAACTCGCGCCTGATTGCCGAGCCCGGCATTCACCCGGTGCATCGCTCGATGTTTGGCACCGGCGCGATGGCTTATCTATCTGCCCCCTTGTGGCTGTGTTTCCTGACGCTGGGCACTGCGCTGTGGCTGTCGGGCTCGCCGATGATCGCCGACTGGACGCTGCTGCCGGGCGAACTCGTGTCGCTGTGGGCATGGACGCTGTGCATGCTGTTTTTGCCGCGTGTTCTCGGTATCGCGGCCGTGCTGATCAACCGCCAGCAGGCGTCCTACGGCGGCACAGTCGGCCTGCTGCGCAGCGCGTTGCTGGAAACACTGATTGCCTTGTTGCAGGCACCGATTCGCATGCTGGCGCACTCGCTCTTCGTCGTTGTGGCGTTGACGGGCCTGAAGCTGGAATGGAAGTCGCCACCGCGTGAAGCGGCTGCCGTGCCCTGGGTTCACGCCTTGCGTCAGCTGGC
>JANPFZ010000519.1:0-2835 GCA_031423655.1 Polaromonas sp. | reverse complement strand
TTCCACTAAAGAAGCTGCGTCTTTTGCGCGAAGAAAACGATCTCTATACAACTCGGCACGCTGCTTGTTCTCGGAAGCTTCATGTCCTGCAATTGCCCAAAGCTCAAAACATTTAACGGCTGCTAGCACTAGCAGGGTTAGCGTGACCAGCCGCTGCTGACCATCAATCACCTCAAAGTGTTTTCGGCTTTCATGCGTCTTCAAGACGATGGCGCCCATATAGTGATCTTTGTCATTTGCGGCAGCACCTACCAAGTCCTGCCAAAGTTCCTCCCACTGATCCTCGTCCCATTTGTAGTTTCTCTGAAACCGAGGAACAGCAAAAGTACGGCCGTTTGTAAATAACTCGCCAAACGTCGGCGTGGCAGTGTTCAGAAGCAGGGATGAAGCCATTGGATCTACTTTGAAAGCACCTTGCGCACTGTATCCGCCAGATTTTCCGGCGTGAAACCGAAGTGCTTGAAGAGTACAGGCGCCGGCGCGCTTTCGCCGTAGGAGTCGATGCCGACTACGGCGGCGCAACCGTACTTCCACCAGCCATCGGTCACGC
Source organism: Polaromonas sp. (assembly GCA_031423655.1). Classification (GTDB taxonomy): domain Bacteria; phylum Pseudomonadota; class Gammaproteobacteria; order Burkholderiales; family Burkholderiaceae_C; genus Polaromonas. The sequence continues at coordinate 2,285 of JANPFZ010000519.1, read as the reverse complement.
CCATTTCAACCGCAATGCGCGGAATGCCTGCGGGCAACACCGCCAATTTGTAGGCCGAGCTTTGCTTGTCGAAGGTGGTGTTGCTGGGCATGGAGACCACGCGCACGGCAATCTTGCGGGCGGCGAGCAGCTCTTGCGCCTTCAATGCCAGCTGCACTTCCGAGCCCGTGGCGATGATGACGGCCTGCGCTTTTTTGGTTAAACCGACTTCTGCCGGCTCGGCGAGCACGTAAGCGCCCTTGCTGATTTCACCAAGGTCGGTCTTCGGTGCATACGGCAGGTTCTGGCGACTGAGCAACAAGGCCGTCGGCTTGGCCTTGTTTTGCAGCGCCACGGCCCAGGCCACGGCGGTTTCTGCGGTGTCGCCGGGGCGCCAGACATCGAGATTGGGAATCAAACGCAGGCTGGCGGCGTGCTCGATCGACTGGTGGGTGGGGCCGTCTTCGCCCAGGCCGATCGAGTCGTGCGTGAAGACATGAATGACGCGGATTTTCATCAGCGCGGCCATGCGGATGGCATTGCGCGAATAGTCGCTGAAAGTCAAAAACGTGCCGCCGTAGGGAATGAAGCCGCCATGCAGCGCGACGCCGTTCATTACTGCTGCCATGCCGAATTCGCGCACGCCGTAGTTGATGTGCCGGCCACCGGCGCTCACGCCTTCGGCGTTGGCCGTGAGCACGACTTCGCCGTTGATGTCGAAGCGCAGATTGGGTGTGAACTTCGTGTTGGTGAGGTTGGAGCCGGTCAAATCAGCCGATCCGCCCAGCATTTCGGGCAAGCCGGCGGTGAAGGCTTCCAGCGCGAGTTGTGAGGCTTTGCGCGAGGCCACGGTTTCGGCCTTGGTGTGCGCGCCAATGACGGTGTCAACCGCCAGCTGCGAGAAGCTTTTCGGCAGGTCACCTTTCATGCGGCGCGTGAATTCAGCAGCCAACTCGGGATAGGCAGCTTTGTAGGCGGCAAATGTCGCGTCCCAGGCGGACTCGGCAGCCAGGCCTTTGGCTTTGGCGTCCCAGGCCTCGTAGCTTTCCCTGGGAATGTGGAAGGGCGGGTGTGGCCAGTTGAGAGCTTCGCGTGTCAGCTTGATTTCTTCAGCGCCCAGCGGTTCGCCGTGGGCCTTGGCGGTGTTGGCGCGGTTCGGTGAGCCCTTGCCGATGTGGGTTTTGCAGATGATCAGCGTCGGTTTGTCATGCGACTTCTTGGCATCGACCAGCGCGGTGGCCACGGCGGCGGTGTCGTGGCCGTCAATCGGGCCGATCACGTTCCAGCCATACGCCGTGAAGCGCAGCGCGGTATTGTCGATGAACCAGGGCGCCACGTTGCCGTCAATCGAAATGCCGTTGTCGTCGTACAGCGCAATCAGCTTGCCAAGCTTCCACGCGCCGGCCAGTGCCGAGGCTTCGTGGCTGATGCCTTCCATCAGGCAACCGTCGCCCATGAAAACATAGGTGTGGTGGTCAACCACGGTGTGGCCTTCGCGATTGAACTCTTTGGCCAGCAGCTTTTCAGCCAGCGCCATGCCGACGGCATTGGTCAGGCCCTGACCGAGCGGGCCGGTGGTGGTCTCGACGCCCGGCGTGTAGCCCAGCTCGGGATGGCCCGGCGTTTTGCTGTGCAGCTGGCGGAAAGCCTGAAGCTCGCTCATCGGCAGCTTGTAGCCGGTCAGGTGCAGCAGCGCATACAAGATCATCGAGCCGTGACCGTTGCTGAGCACGAAGCGGTCGCGGTCAAACCAGTGCGGGTTGTGCGGGCTGTGCTTGAGGTGGCTGCCCCACAGCGCGACGGCCATGTCGGCCATGCCCATGGGCGCACCGGGGTGGCCGGAGTTGGCTTGCTGCACCGCATCCATGGCCAGCGCCCGGATTGAGTTGGCCATGAGGGATGTGGTGTTGTCAGCCATTGCTTGTGGTCCAGTGTTTTTAGGGTTCGCGATGCCTGTTGGCAGTGCCGACAGGTGCGACCTGAAAATGGTGCTTGCTGCCGCCGGGAAGACTGGCGATTTTACGGGATGCTTTTGCGGCTTTGACCGCACCTGTTCGTTGCTATTAATTACGTAGCTGGTTAAGCAGGTACTACATGGGCTACAGGCAACTTTTATATGAAAACCGCGATAATCACAGCCACGATGACCATCAAAGCCATGATTTTGGCGGCCGGGCGCGGCGAGCGCATGCGGCCACTGACCGACACCTGTCCGAAGCCGCTGCTGCGTGTGCGCGGGAAGGCGCTGATCGACTGGCATGTGGAGGCGCTGGCGTCTGGCGGCGTGACCGATTTCGTCGTTAACA
>JANPFZ010000518.1:0-10502 GCA_031423655.1 Polaromonas sp. | reverse complement strand
GCGCGCAAGATGGCGCTGCTGGTCGGGTTGGGCACCGTCACGTCGCCCTTGGCGAACTGCACGATTACCGGCCCGGAAATTCTGCGTCCGGTTTTATAGACGTTGCGCGACTGATTGAACAGCCCTTGCAGACCCGGTAGTTGATCCCAAAAAAAGACAGCGAAGCCCGCCTGCGCGGCGGACACCCGCTGCCCAGCGGCCTAGCCGGGCTCAAGGATGGGCGCTTCGAATACACGAAGGCGAGACAGTCGGAAACCGGCTAAGGTATCGACATGCAGACCACACCCAGCAACGCGCAGTTGATCTGCCGACAACGCGAGAACATCACCATCACCTCTACCTCTACCTCCACCTTCGTTATCAACCGCACGCGTCCCGTCCCAACGCCCCCAGCTGCATGCCGCGCCAGGCGCTGACCGGCCGCGACCTGACCGCCGCACTGATCGTGGTGGTGTTATGGGGCGTTAATTTTGTCGTGATGAAGTTTGCGTTGCGCGACTTCACACCGCTGCAGCTGGGCGCGGCGCGCTACGTGTTTGCCGTGCTGCCACTTGCGCTGCTCATCCGGCCGCCCCAAATCCCGTGGAAATGGGTGGTGCTGTATGGCCTGTGTCAGGGGCTGGGACAGTTTGGTTTTCTGTTCCTCGCGCTGCAAGTCGGCATGACGGCCGCACTGGCATCGGTGATTTTGCAGACGCAGGTTTTTTTCACTGCACTGTTCGGTTTTGTGTTGCTGAAAGAGCGTGCTGGCCGCCCGTTGCAGGTCGGTATGCTGCTGGCTGTGCTGGGGCTATCGTGTTTTGCGATCAACTACCTGCTGCCGGGTGCCGGCGCCGGCACGACGCTTGCGGGCTTGGCGCTGACGCTGTGCGCGTCTGCCATGTGGGCGGCGTCGAACATCGTTGCACGGCGGGTGCAGCAGGGAGGTGCCGACTATTCCCCGACGGCTTTCGTCGTCTGGAGCAGCTCGGTCGCGGTGCTGCCTTTTGTGTTGCTGTCGCTGGTCTTTGATGACGAAGCCGTGCGCTGGCAATGGACGGATGCGCGCCCGAGCAGCTGGCTGGCCGTGGCGTATCTGGGCTGGGTCGCGACACTGGTTGGTTACAGCCTGTGGACAGGTCTGCTCAAACGCCACCCCGCCAACCGGGTGGCCCCGTTCAGCCTGGGCGTGCCGATCGTCGGGCTGGCCGCTGGCATGCTGGTGCTCGGCGAGCACGTCACTCCGTGGCAGTGGGCCGGCGTTGCGCTCATCGTGGGGGCGCTGGTGAGCGTGATGCTGGGGGGCAGGTTGAAGCGCCGCGAATAGCCTGATTGAGTTAATAGCTCAGCCCCTGGTTTTGTCCTTCCCCTTGTGGGGGAGGGCTGGGAGTTGGGATGTAGCTGTCGCGTGATCCTGCCCAAGAAACAAAGCCCTCGCCAGCGTCGAGTACGAAGGTTGTTACCTGACCGGCAGCAGCTTCGATTTGCTTACCGCTTCTACGCCGCCGCAAACACTGGCAATATCATCGCAACACCCGCACCCAGATTTCCCAGAAAGAAACCATGAAAATTCTCATGCTGCACGGCATCAACCACAACATGTTTGGCAAGCGCGACCCGGCCCAATACGGCACCGTTACGCTCGATGAAATCAATGCCAGTCTGGTGACGCTGGGCAAAGAGCTGGGCGCTGACATTGAGCACTACCAGACCAACAGCGAAGGTGACATGTGCGAGCGCATCCACCAGGGCTTCACCGACGGCGTCGATGCGGTGCTGATCAATGCCGGCGCCTGGACGCATTACAGCTACGGCATTCGCGATGCGCTGGCGATTTTGACCTGCCCTGTTGTTGAAGTTCACATGTCCAACATCCATGCGCGTGAAGCGTTTCGCCATGTGTCGGTGTTCGCGGAAATTGTCAAAGGGCAGATTTGCGGCTTTGGTGTTGACAGCTATTTGCTGGCTTTGCGCGCTGCGGTTTCGGCTGCGCAAGCGGTTCAAAAGCCATGATTTCATGATCAACGGCAACACCGAAATCATCGCGCATATCGGGTTTCCGACGCACGCCTTCAAGGCGCCGATGGTCTATAACCCCTGGTTTGAAAAAGCAGGGGTCAACGCGGTCGTGGTGCCGATGGGCTGCCAGACGCCGGACTACCCGGTCTTTTTGCGTTCATTGTTCAAGCTGACGAATATTCGCGGCGCGCTGATCACCATGCCGCACAAGGTGCCTACCGTGGGGCTGGTCGATGAGTTGCTGCCGTCAGCGGCCATTGCGGGCGCCTGCAATGCCGTGCGCCTCGGTGCTGATGGCCGGTTGCAGGGCGACATGTTCGACGGCGAGGGCTTTGTGCGCGGTGTGCTGCGCAAGGGCGTTAAGCTCCGCGGCGCCCGCGCGTTGGTGGTTGGAAGTGGCGGCGTCGGGTCCGCCATTGCGGCATCGCTGGCGGCTGCCGGCGCGGCGGCAATCAGCTTGTTCGATGTGCAGGCCGCGGCAGCGGACGGCCTGGCGGATCGGCTGCGCCAGCACTATCCGGCGCTAGAAATCAGCCTGGGTTCCAGCGACCCGGCCGGTTTCGATTTGGTGGTGAACGCCACGCCCATGGGCATGAATGCGGGTGACGCGATGCCGATGGATGTGTCGCGCATTGACGCGCGCACGTTTGTCGGTGAAGTGGTGATGAAGACAGAGATAACCGCTTTTCTGCGCGCCGCGAAAGCCCGGGGCTGCCCGGTACAGATCGGTTCGGACATGTTGTTCGAACAAATTCCCGCTTATCTCGAATTCTTTGGACTGCCGGCTACCACGCCCGATGAGCTTCGCGCAATTGCTGCGCTGGCTTGTTAAAACGATAAACCGCCTGCGGTCAGCAGGCGTTAAATCGTTTCATTGATTAATCGACGCAGGGATGACCGCTGGTTTATTGCGATGCGGGTACTGCAGGCGCAGACGCCCCGGTGGCGCCAGTTGCGCCGGCTGAACCCGTCGAACCTGTTGACCCCGTAGAGCCAGTTGATCCGGTAGCACCTGTGGCACCGGCAGGGCCTGGCACAGTAACCACCGCAGGCGTTACCACGGTGGCAGGGCGGTCGCAGGCGGTCAGGGCCAAAGCCATTGCAGCGGTGGTGATGATGATGGAATAGTTCATGAGAGTTCCTTTTGCTTGTTGGAAAATTGCCGCTTAGCCCAAGGGCCGGGCGGGTTGAATGGCGATTTTTGATAACGCTGTGTCTGCATGCGCCGTGCTGGTTGGCACGGCATCCTGCTTTTCCTGCGCCCCAGGCCGCCGCGTAAAAGCAGACGGAACGCATTTTTTTGGAAAGCTGACCTGTCTGGTTTTAACTTGCGCGGCTCTGCCGCTGCGTAGGCGTCGGTCTGCAAGGCGCGTGGGCGCAAGGGACCAGAAAAAGCCAAGCACGCCTCAAAAAACTGCTATTGCATACACCAATAGACATAATCCGGCATGGACAAACTCAAACAACTCGAATCGTTTGTGTCGGTGGTGGCGCGCGGCAGTCTGACGGGCGCAGCCAAAGCCGAAGGCGTGGCGCCGGCGGTGATGGGGCGCCGCCTCGACGCGCTGGAAGAGCGGCTGGGCGTCAAGCTGCTGGTGCGCACCACGCGGCGCATTTCGCTGACGCATGAGGGCAGCGCGTTTCTGGAAGACTGCCATCGCTTGCTGGCAGATTTGAGCGACGCCGAAGCCAGCGTGTCGGCAGGCGGCCTGAAAGCCAGTGGCCATTTGCGCATCACGGCGCCGGCCGGCTTTGGCCGCCGTCATGTCGCGCCGCTGGTGACCCGCTTTCGCGAGTTGCATGCTGATGTGACGATGTCGCTGAACCTGAGTGACCGCGTGGTTGATCTGGCCGGCGAAGGCTTTGACTGCGCGGTGCGGGTGGGCGATATGCCCGATTCTTCACTGGTGAGTGTGCGCATGGCCGACAACCGGCGTCTGTGTGTGGCCACGCCCCGTTATCTGCAAACCCGGGGCACGCCGAAGCACCCTTCCGAGCTGGCCAAATTTGACTGCCTGACGCTGTCCAGCGACGCCTCGCAAACGCGTGGCTGGGCGTTTCGCGTCTCGCGCAACGCCCAAGGGCGGCCACTGGAAGGTGTCCTGACAGACCCCGGCGTCTCGCGCAACGCCCAAGGGCGGCAACTGGAAGGTGTCCGGACAGACCCCGGCGTCTCGCGCAACGCCCAGGGGCGGCAACTGGAAGGTGTTCTGTCGGACGCGGTGGCTGATCAAGACCATGAAGTGGTGTATCTCAAACCCGGCGGGCCGCTCGATTGCTCGGATGGGCAAGTGCTGCATGACTGGTGCCTGGCCGGTTACGGCATTGCGTGGCGCAGCACCTGGGAGGTGGAGTCAGAAATCGCGGCCGGCTTGCTGGTGCCCGTGCTGGAACAGTTTGCGGCGCCCGCCAACGGCATTTACGCGGTGTTCCCGCAGCGCAAGCACCTGCCGCTGCGGGTGCGGCTGTGGATTGACTTTCTGAAACAAAATTACAGCCAGAGCGCGTACTGGCGCGCTGCGTCGTCGCTTCTTCGATAAGTACTGGAGCCGCTCAAAGCAGGCCGGCAATCAGCCACAGCGCCGTTCCCCACATCATCAGCGCCACCAATGCATCCATCGCGCGCCAGATCTGCGGTGAATTCAAACGCTGGCCCAGGCGCCCCATCGTTGCACCGAGGACGACAAACCACAACGCAGAGCCTGCGGCAGCGCCCAGGCCAAACACCGCGTTGGCCGGTGCCGTATAGGCCAGCGATGCCGTGCCTATCAATACGGCCGTGTCCAGCCAGGCGTGCGGGTTCAGCCACGACAGTGCCATCGCCAAGCCGACTGCCTGCCGGGGTGACATGGGCGATTCCGACGGGTTCAGGCCGGTGACCGCGATCGGCGCCAGGCTGGGCCTGAGGAATCGACCCATGGCCTGCGCACCGTAAGCCAGCAACACCAGCGCACCGGCGCCGGTCAGGGCGTCGAGTAAATTTTCTGACAGACCGCCCAGTTGCGCCAGACCCGTCACGCCCGCCCCAATCAGCAGCATGTCGGTCACGGCGCAAATTGAAACGGTCAGCCAGAGGTGCTGGCGCAGCAGCCCCATACGGATCACATGCGCGTTCTGCGGGCCAATCGCCATGATGAGCGACAGACTCAGGACCATGCCGGCGAAAAAAACTGGCGCTGCGGAAAGAATCATGTGTGCAAGGTGAATCGAAAGGATCAGCGCAGTATCGGTAAGAAGGCGGGTCAATTGAAAAAGAACGCCTGAACCACGGCTGAGTTGATCACATCGCAAGCAAACTTTGCCATTAGCCCCCGTAAAACTTGCGCAAGTCGCTATAAAAATAATAGCTGTTAAGTATCTGTCCTGCCGTGCAATTAAAGAAGCCGGGGCGCGCCACGGCCAGTCCGACGCCGGAGCACGCCGGGCATAAACGTAAAATCAGGCCATGTCCCCGATTAAAAAAGACCTGCTTGCCGACCTGTCGCACGCGCTGGAACAACTCTCTCCTGGCGCCGGCGACAAGGCGGCTTTCGAATCACCCAAGGTGGCGGCGCACGGCGATCTGGCCTGCACGGCCGCCATGCAACTGTCGAAGGCCTTGAAACAAAACCCGCGCGAGCTGGCCGGGCGCTTGCGCACCCTGCTGTTGGCGGCACCAGCCTTCGAGCGCTGGGTCAGCGCCGTCGAAATTGCGGGGCCGGGCTTCATCAATATCCGGCTTAAACCTGCCGCCAAGCAGGAAACCGTGCGCGCGGTGCTGCGCGAAGCGTCGCGTTTCGGCAGCCAGCCGCCCGATGAAGCCCGCCGCATGATTGTCGAGTTCGTCTCGGCCAACCCGACCGGCCCGCTGCATGTCGGCCATGGCCGGCAGGCCGCGCTCGGCGACGCCATCTGCAACCTGTTTGCGACCCAGGGCGCGCAGGTCTACCGCGAGTTTTATTACAACGATGCCGGCGTGCAGATTCAGACGCTGGCCGACAGCACGCAGGCGCGTGCCAAAGGCATCAACCCCGGTGATGCCGGCTGGCCCGAGTCGGCCTACAACGGGGACTACATTGCCGACATTGCCGCCGATTTTCTGGCGCGCAAGACGGTGAAATCCGATGACCGCGAATTCACCGCGTCGGGCAACGTTGAAGATATGGATTCGATTCGCCAATTCGCCGTCGCCTATCTGCGGCGCGAGCAAGACCTTGATCTGAAGGCGTTTTCGGTGAAATTCGACCACTACTACCTGGAGTCAAGCCTGTACAGCTCGGGCCGCGTGGACCGCACGGTGCAGCGCCTGAAAGACGCCGGCAAGACCTATGAGCAGGACGGCGCGCTGTGGCTCAAATCCACCGACTATGGTGACGACAAAGACCGCGTGATGCGCAAAAGTGATGGCAGCTATACCTACTTTGTGCCCGACGTGGCCTATCACCTCGCCAAGTTCGAGCGCGGCTACAGCCAAGCCATCAACATTCAGGGCATGGACCACCACGGCACGATTGCCCGCGTGCGCGCCGGGCTGCAAGCCGCTGGCGCAGGCATTCCGCCAGGCTACCCCGACTACGTGTTGCACACCATGGTGCGGGTCATGCGCGGCGGTGTTGAAGTCAAAATATCCAAGCGCGCCGGCAGCTATGTCACGCTGCGTGATTTGATCGAATGGACCAGCGCCGACGCCGTACGCTTTTTTCTGCTTAGCCGCAAGCCGGATACCGAATACGTCTTTGATATTGACTTGGCGCTGGCAAAGAACAACGAAAACCCGGTTTATTACGTGCAGTACGCGCATGCGCGCATCTGCTCGATCCTGACCACCTGGGCGGAGCAGGGCGGCGATGTGGCGAGCCTGAAAGACGCCGACCTGTCGCCGCTCGACAGCGCGCCCGCGCAGGCGCTGATGTTGCTGCTGGAAAAATACCCCGCCATGCTGGCCCATGCGGCAGAAGGTCTGGCGCCGCACGATGTGGCTTTTTATCTACGCGAACTGGCGGCCAGCTACCACAGCTATTACGATGCCGAACGAATTCTGGTGGACGACGAGCAGCTCAAAACAGCCCGGCTGGCGCTGGTCGCTGCGACGGCACAGGTGTTGCACAATGGACTGGCTGTGCTGGGCGTGAGTGCACCACGCAAAATGTAGAGCGCGATCTAGAGAGCAGACAAGTCGATGAAAGCACGGGGCAAAATTTTATGAAAAAACAACGCGGCGGCACATTTTTGGGCCTGATCATTGGTGCGCTGCTAGGCCTGGGCGCGGCGTTGGCCGTGGCTGTTTACGTGACCAAGGTGCCGGTGCCTTTTATGAACAAGTCGCAGTCACGCAGCGGCGCCGAAGGGGATGCGGCCGAAGCCAAAAAGAACAAGGACTGGAATCCGAACGGCCCGCTGGCCAATAAAAACCAGCCCAAAACGCCCGCTTCGCTGCCTCTGCCGATCCCCGCTGCGCCCGAACTGGCCGCCGTGCCGGCACCGCCGGCTGCTGTGGTTGCTGGTGCGAAACCCGCAGCCTCTGCCCCAGGCAAAGCGGCCAAGCCGCCGTCGTCGCTGGACCCGCTGGGTGATCTGGCCAAGGCTCGCCTGGACTCGCCGACGGTCTTGCCGGGCGTCGACCCGTTCAGCTATTTCATTCAGGCTGGCGCCTTTCGTACCGCTGAAGACGCCGAACAGCAGCGCGCCCGTTTGGTGCTGCTCGGGGTGCAGGCCAAAGTATCCGAACGCGAGCAGTCAGGCCGCACGGTTTACCGCGTGCGCCTGGGCCCTTTTGACCGCAAGGAAGATGCCGATGCGGCCAAGGCGCGGCTGGACAACAACTCGATCGAAACCGCGCTGGTGCGGGTGCAGCGCTAACGTGCCTGTCTTGGGGCCGACTGCGAACTGAACTTTTTGGGGGCCGACTGTCAAACGGTTCACTGGCTTGCCTTCTGCAGCGTTGAGTTTGAAAGAAGCACAAACCGGCTACCCCTTAATCTCTGGAGAAAAACTTGATTCAACGACGTGAATTTTCGATTTCAACCGCTGTCGGCGCCATTGGTGCCGGCTTGGGTCTGGTGGCGCTTCCGGTGGCTACCCAGGCGCAGGCGCAGAGCTACAAGGAAGGCAGCGACTACCTGGCGCTGGACAAGCCCGCGCCCACCGAAGCCCCGGCGGGCAAGGTCGAGGTGGTCGAGTTTTTCTGGTACGGCTGCCCGCACTGCAACAGTTTTGAGCCGCAACTCGACGCGTGGTTGAAAACCGCACCGAAAAACGTCGCTTTCCGCCGCGCGCCAGTGTCTTTTCGTCCTGATTTTGAGCCGCATCAGCGCTTGTATTACGTGCTGGAAGCGCTGGGCAAGCTCGAGGAGTTGCACAAAAAGGTGTTCTACACCATTCATGTGGAAAAGCAGCCGCTGAATTCCGCGCCTCTGGTGGCGGCCTGGGCCGAAAAGCAGGGCGTCGACAAAGTGAAGTTTGCCGAGATGTACGACTCGTTTTCGGTCAGCACCAAAGTCAGAAAAGCGACCCAGCTGCAAGACAGCTACCAGGTCGATGGCGTGCCCGCGCTGGGTGTGGGCGGGCGCTACTACACCTCGGCAACGCAGGCCAAAAGCATGGACCGCGCGCTGCTCATCGCTACGCACCTGGTGTCGCTGCCCCGGAAAGCAGCCTGACAGGGGCCCATCAGGCGTCGCCTTGACGCCTGCCGCACTGGGCCCGCTGCACTTCAGCCCACCACGGCTTGCCCCGACAACGCGTCCGCGTTGTCGGTTTTTTTTGGGCGCTTTGCTGAAGTCTGCGTCCGGCGGACATACAGCGTGGCTACAATGACCAAAAACTCAAAAGCAGCAAGATTCGTGCCTTTATGAAACACCCCTTTTGGTCCCTGACGCTCGCCCTTGGCCTGGCGCTTGGCGCAGCGGTTCCGGTCGCCGCCGAAAAGGCCGACCGCGACAAGCCGATGAACGCCGAAGCCGATGCCCTGCGTTATGACGATTTGAAGCAAACCAGCGTTTTTACCGGCAATGTTGTCATCACCAAAGGCACGACCATCGTTCGCGGCGAGCGCGTCGAGGTGTCCCAGGATCCTCAGGGATACCAGCAGGCCACGTCGACTGCGGCGCCCGGCAAGCTGGCCTATTACCGCAAAAAGCGCGACGGGGTGGACGAATTCATCGAGGGCGAGGCCGAACGCATCGAATACGACAGCAAGGCCGACATGGTGAAGTTCATCCGCCGCGCGGTGGTGCGGCGCTACGCGGGCTCAACGCTGCTGGACGAAACCACCGGCGCAGTGATCATTTACGACAACAACTCGGACGTGTTCACCGTGGACGGCGGCGAACAGAACCGCACCGCTGCCAACCCGACCGGTCGCATCCGTGCGATGCTGTCACCGCGCACCGCCGCTTCGGCGCCTGCCGCAGTGGCGCCGTCCCCCGGCACAGCGCCCCGCCTGCGCCCCAGCACCATACTGGGCCAATGACCGCTCGAGACAGCAGGCCCATGAACGGGTTGGCGGGCGACACGGCGACGCAGCCGGGGCTTGACGGCGCCGAGCCGAGCCGCCTGGTGGCTCAGGGGCTGCAAAAATCCTACGGCAGCCGCAAGGTGGTGCAGGATGTATCGCTGTCGGTACAAAAAGGCGAGGTGGTCGGTCTGCTCGGCCCGAATGGCGCCGGCAAAACCACGTCGTTCTACATGATCGTCGGCCTGGTGCGCGCCGATGCGGGAGAGATTTCCATCGATGGCCGGTCCGTCGAGCGCATGCCGATTCATCGCCGAGCCCGGCTGGGCCTCAGTTACCTGCCGCAGGAAGCGTCGATTTTCCGCAAACTGACGGTAGAAGAAAACGTTCGCGCCGTGCTGGAACTGCAAGTCGATGACTCGGGCAGGCCGCTGACACGCGCAGTTCTGCAAGCCCGCCTCGACAGCTTGCTGCACGATTTGCGCGTCGATCATCTGCGCGACTCCCCGGCGCCCGCGCTATCGGGTGGCGAACGCCGCCGCGTCGAAATTGCCCGCGCGCTGGCCACCCAGCCGCGCTTCATTTTGCTCGACGAACCTTTCGCCGGTATCGACCCGATTGCGGTGATCGAGATCCAGCGCATCATCAGCTTTTTGAAGGCGCGCGGCATGGGCGTGCTGATCACCGACCACAACGTGCGCGAAACACTGGGTATCTGCGACCACGCCTACATCATCAGCGAAGGCCATGTGCTGGCCGCCGGCACGCCCGACGAAATCGTCAACAACGCCGATGTACGCCGGGTGTACCTCGGTGAACATTTCAGGATGTAATGGCTCCCCCCCGTTGTGGCTCACTGCAAAAATGAGTACCCCCCCGTTGTCGCCCACTGCGTGTCGCTCCCTCCCCCCTGCAGGGGGCGACGCTGGCCGCCCGGCAAAGCCGGTTCGGCGGCGTCCGCTTGGCAAGATTTTTCCCGACTTACTCCCTCTCCCTCTGGGAGAGGGCAGGGGTGAGGGCTCCCCGCTTTTCCATTCGGTGTCGCGATGAAACAAGGCCTGTCCCTTCGCGT
>JANPFZ010000517.1:0-4679 GCA_031423655.1 Polaromonas sp. | reverse complement strand
ATCGGCCTGGGCTTGATGCTGCTGGCGCTGCGGCTGGTCACCGATTCGGCAACAGTGCTGACGCAATCGGCCGCCGTAAGGAGCCTGCTGGCTTCGCTGGCAAGCGACCTGCTGCTGGAAATCACCGTCGGTGCGTGTCTGGCGGTGCTGTCTTACTCCAGCCTCGCCACGGTGCTATTGACCGCTGCGCTGGCAGGCTCCAACGTCATTCCGCTCGATGTTGCCCTCGGCCTGGTGCTCGGCGCCAACCTGGGCAGCGGCTTACTGGCAGTGCTGACGACGCTGCGCTCGCCCATTGAAGTGCGTCAGGTACCGCTGGGCAACCTTGGCTTCAAGCTGCTGGGCGTTGCCATCGCCGCGCCGCTGGTCAGCGTGTGGCTGCGTTACGCAGGCCCGTACCTGGGTCAGCCGCAGGCCGTCGTGGTGATGTTTCACTTTGCGTTCAACGTCATGGTGGGCGTGGTCTTCATTGGCCTGACGCAGGCAATTGCGCGTGGGGTCGAAAGGCTTTTGCCACAAGTGGACGCGGCAGCGGCCAGCACCCGACCGCGCCACCTCGATGCGTCGGCGCTCGCTACGCCATCACTGGCGATTTCATGCGCCGCCCGCGAGGCACTGCATCAGGCCGATGTGGTGGAAACCATGCTGCGCGGCATGCTGGAAGTCATCATCAAAAACGACCGCAGACTGGCCGAGCAGCTTCGCGCCCTGGACGACACGGTCGACGAGCTGTATTCGTCCATCAAGTATTACCTGACCAAGATCTCGCGCGAGGCTTTGAGTGAAGCAGAAAGCAGGCGCTGGACCAACATCATCAGCTTCACTATCAACCTCGAGCAGATCGGCGACATCATCGAACGCATCCTCATTGACATCGAAGACAAGAAGATCAAGCCGGGCCGCAGTTTTTCAGAAGCCGGCATGGCCGAGATCACCGAATTGCATGAGCGACTGATCGACAACCTGCGCCTGGGCATGAGCGTGTTTTTAAACGGCAATGTGCGCGACGCGCAAAAACTGCTGGAACAAAAGGCACGTTTCCGCGATCTGGAGCATACCTATGCCGCCACTCACCTCGTTCGTTTGTCAAGCCAGACCATGCAGAGCATCGAGACCAGCTCACTGCATATCGATCTGATCAGCGACCTGAAGCGCATCAACTCGCATATCTGCTCGATTGCCTATCCGATCCTTGATTCCGCCGGCGCGCTGGCACCCGACCGGATTCGTCATTCGGTGCTGGACCAGCAGATCTAGCGCCGCGCGCACCCGAACTTTTTCAGTGCGTGAGCTTGCCGCGCATGGATGCAGGATGGCCTGGCAACTTCAGTGACTTGCCGGTATTGACGATCTGATCGCCGTCAATCCGCAAGATTGAAATATCCTGGTCGATGAAGTTGCCCACATAGAGGTAGCGGCCGTCGGCGCTGAACACCGCACCTTCCGGCAGGCCGCGTACCTCCACCTCATTGCCGCGTGTGACTTTCTTGCCATCGATCTTCAACGCCACCACGGAGGCGTTGCGGTTATAAAACGGCGCCTTCGTCGATGAATTACTACCCTTGAGCAGCACGGCAACCGCCATCTTCCCCGTTGGGCTGATGGCCAGGCCTTCCGGCGCGTCGCCGACCACCACTTTGTCGATCACGCGCGGCGGCGAGGCCTCCAGATCAATCACGCTGACGGTGTCCACATGGCCGTCTGCCGCGCCCGAATTGCCGTTGTCTGCGGTGAGAGCCAGTTTGCCGTCGGGCGTCACATCAACGTTGTAGGGCCACAGCCCAGCCGGCACATCCAGCTTGTTGTAGCTGACCTTCTCGCCATTGACTTCAAGAAACGCGATCTTGTGGTTCGGAAACTTGGCCGCGACAGCGCGCTTGCCATCGGGTGTGAAGCGCACATGCGCAACCGATTCACCCATGGCCACCGTGTCGATCAGCTCAACTTTCTTGCCGCTGATGCGCAGCACGCTGACCGAGTTGTCGGCCCGGTTGGCGATCAACGCGAGGTCGCCGGCCTTGTTGATCGACAGACCTGACGGCTGCTTGCCGACCAGCACGGTATCGATCAGTTTCGGCGGGTTGGTCGTCAGATCAATGACGTACAGCCGGTTGTCGGGCACCTGCTTGAAGACGCCGTCTTCACTGACGACGTTCATGGAATTGGCCACAATCGCCAGCGTTTCGTCAGGCGTGATGGCCAGGTTTACCGGCGGGCCGACGATGCTATTGGCCAGTGGCAGATTGACGATAATTTTTGGCGCCAGCGGATCAGTGCCAATGTCAATGATGGAGACGGTGTCGCGGCCGGGGGCGCTCAAAATCACCTTGCCGTCGTTGTCCCAGGACAGCTTTTCATCATTGGCAACAATCATCAGTTCGCGCTTGCCGGGAACCGGCGCGGTGCTGGCGCAAGCGGCAAGAATAGCTGCGCCCACAAGCGTGGCGACGGTCGGGAGAAATTTCATGGCGTTCCTTGTTGTCTGGTTGTAGGAAAGTTTTGCCGGGCCGGTGATCAACGCACCATCCTACACATGCCGATGATGCTCATGAACTAGGGTGTTCCAGCAATTACCGGGTTCGACATCGTCATCGAAAGGGGGTTGGCAGCAGGGTCACGGCGTCACAGAGCGCCCAGTTCACCAGACCTGAATGCTCCTATTTTAATAGCCTCCTACGCAAACATCACCTGGGCTATAGGCCGATTTGACTTAAGAATCGACCTTGCCCGAGCGAATAAGCTATTCGCCCGTCTAAGCTTACAGCGTCAAAATCGTGCAACCGGTGGTCTTGCGTGCTTCGAGCGAGCGATGCGCCTCGGCTACATCAGCCAGCGCGAATCGCTGGTCAATGCGAATCTTGACCTTGCCGCTGGTGACCATGTTGAACAGATCATCGGCCATTTCCTGCGTGCTTTCACGCGTGGTGATGTGGCTGAACAAGGTCTGGCGCGTGACGTAAAGCGAACCCTTGGCGCCGAGAATGCCGGGCGCAAACGGTGCCACCGGGCCAGAGGCATTGCCGAAGCTGGCCATCAATCCCAGAGGACGCAGGCAATCAAGTGAGCGGTCGAAGGTGTCTTTGCCGACCGAGTCATAGACAGCTTTCACGCCTTTCCCACCGGTAATTTCCTTGACGCGGGCGACGAAATCTTCCTTGGCGTAATTGATGACAAACGCCGCACCATGCGCTTTGGCCAGCGCGCATTTTTCGTCAGAGCCCGCCGTGCCGATGAGTTGCAGGCCCATCGCTTTGGCCCACTGGCAGGCAATCAGCCCGACACCGCCGGCTGCCGCGTGGAACAAAATGAAATCACCGCTTTGCAAACCGCCCTGCGGCTGCGTGCGGCGCAGCAGGTATTGCACCGTCAGGCCCTTGAGCATCATGGCCGCGCCGGTCTCAAAACTGATTGCATCCGGCAGCTTGCAAACGCATTGGGCAGGCATCACGCGCACCTCGCAGTAGCTTCCGGGCGGCTGGCTGGCATAAGCGGCACGGTCGCCTGCCTTCAAGTGCGTAACGCCTTCGCCAACGGCCTCCACCATGCCCGACGCCTCCATCCCCAGGTGCAGCGGCATCGGCAATTGGTACAACCCGCTGCGCTGATAAACATCGATGAAATTCAGGCCGACAGCCTTGTGGCGAATACGGATTTCGCCGGGGCCGGGCTCGCCAACGGTTACATCGACCAGCTTGAGCTCTTCAGGGCCGCCGTGCTGGTTGATAACGACGGCTTTGGAGGTGATGGAAGTCATAAAGTTATTTTCCGGTTGTCTGGTGGGGTTTTTTGAAAATCAGCGAAGAAGTTATCGCACCTGTCATGGTAACGAAGATCGTCGCCATACGAGTTTGGGGCAAGTAGGTACGGCGCACTGAACATTCGGCAGCGGATCCCTTGTTAAAGTCATTCCCATGAATCAACGCCTGAGCCCCGGCACCGCCTTGTTGCTGGTACTTCCCCCTTTGCTTTGGGCCGGCAATGCCGTTGTCGGCCGGGTGGTGAGCGACCTGGTTCCGCCGATGACGCTCAATTTTCTGCGCTGGGCGCTGGCGTTCGTCATTTTGCTGCCGCTGGCGCACGGCGTGTTTCGGCGCAGCGGCCCGCTCAGCGTCTGGCCGCACTGGAAACGCTTTGCGCTGCTTGGCCTGCTGGGCGTTGGCTGCTACAACGCGCTGCAATACCTCGCGCTCAAAACCTCGACGCCGCTTAACGTCACGCTGGTAGCGGCCAGCAGCCCGGTGTGGATGCTGGCCATCGGCTGGCTATTTTTTGCGCAGCGGGTGTCAAAGCGTCAGATCGCCGGTGCGGTGCTGTCGATTGCCGGCGTGCTGCTGGTGCTGTCGCGCGGCCGGTGGACGCTGCTGGCGCAGGTGCGGCTGGTTCCCGGCGATGTCTATGTGCTGGTCGCCACCGTGGCCTGGGCTTTTTACAGCTGGTTGCTGGCCAAGCCGGAAGAGACGCCCGCATTGCGCAACAACTGGGCCGCCTTTTTGATGGGCCAGATCATTTTTGGCCTGGGCTGGTCAGGCCTTTTTGCTGGCGGTGAATGGGCGTTGACCGATGCCGACATTGTGTGGAACTGGCCGCTGGCCGCCGCACTACTCTATGTGGCCGTAGGGCCGGCGGTCATCGCCTACCGCTGCTGGGGCATCGGCGTGCAGCGCGTCGGGCCGGCGATG
>JANPFZ010000516.1:0-6883 GCA_031423655.1 Polaromonas sp. | reverse complement strand
CGCTGGTATTCGGTGCGACCCGGTTTTTTGCGGATCGCCTCCAGGCTGCGTGCCTTCAGCAGCGGTGGCGCGGCAGCGCTGGCACCCATCATCTGCAGCAGTGCAGGGCGCACAAACGCGAGAAACGTCACCATCACCGCGACCGGGTTTCCCGGTAGTCCAAACAGAATCGCGCCATTCTGATTGCTATTATGTTGATAGCTGCTTGCGCATGTATTGCGGGGGCTAGAGGTCAATTTTGCATTCAATATGCGCCCCACAGCCATCGGCCGGCCTGGCCGCATTGCGATGCGCCAGAAGGCCACGTCGCCGAGCTTTTTCATCATCGCTTTGGTGTAGTCCGCCTCACCGACGCTGACGCCCCCCGAGGTGATGATGGCGTCGGCCTTTGCGGCGGCGCTGACGAACGCGGCCTCCAACAGCGCCGGCTCGTCACGCACCACACCCATGTCTATCACCTCGCAGCCCATACGCGTTAGCATGCCGAACACCGTGTAGCGGTTGCTGTCGTACACCGCGCCTTCACGTGGCGCTTCACCGAGTGACAAAATTTCATCGCCGGTTGAAAAGTAGGCGACCCGCAGCGGGCGCACGCAAGCCAGCGTTTTAAGACCCAAAGAGGCCGCCAGCCCAACACGTGCGGGCGTAAGAAGCTCACCTTTTAATAGCGTCGCCGTTCCCTGCATCAAGTCCTCACCGTGCAGGCGGCGGTTGTCGCCAGGCTGCAGAAGCCCTGGTGGAATGGTGATTGACGTGTCGCCAACCGTGACGAATTCCTGTGGCACCACGGTGTCGAGGCCGGGCGGCATGATCGCGCCGGTCATGATCTTCACGCAGTCGCCCGGTTTTACCTGACCCTGCCAGGCTCTTCCGGCCAACGCCGTGCCGACGACCTGCAGCATCAACTCCGTACCGCCGACCAGCTCAGCGCCGGCAAAAGCGTATCCGTCCATCGCCGAGTTGTCGTGCGGCGGCACGTCGAAGGGTGAGATTACATCAGCAGCCAGCACCCGGCCCAGAGCTTCAAACAAGGGCAGCTCGCAAGTATCCGTGACCGGAGCCACCAGTTTCGACAGAAAAACGAGTACGTCGTCGGCGGAGAGTGCCTGCGGGTCGTAGCCCCGCAATTCGGCACCGATTTGCGCCAGCGTCTTCACGGCAGGCGCGATTCGAGCTGATGCAATTCGGCCAGCGTATTGGCGTTGAAAAAACCGCGCGCGTCGTCGCCGGGCTGATCAAAGGGCACGATGACCGTCTTGTGCTGCGCCGTCCAGGCGTCTATTTTTCGGCCACCGCCCTGCGTGAAGCGCATCAGGCTTTCCAGCAGGCCGGTATGCATCAGGCAAAACACGGGCTGCGGCCGCAGTTGGCCATCTTCTTCGGGTGCCGCGGCGACGGCGAAATCGGCATCGTCACGCGCCAGCGCGTCAGCCAGGCGTGAAACCAGGTCTGTCGGAAACAGCGGCGTATCGCAGGGTACCGTGAGCAGGTAAGGCGTTTCGCAGCGCTCCAGCGCTGTCATGAAGCCCGCCAGCGGCCCGGCGTATTCGCCCAGGGAGGTAGCGTCGGGCCAGACCGGCACGCCAAACGATTCATACGCGGCCAGATTGCGGTTCGCATTGATCATGATCTCGCCGACCTGCGGGCTGAGGCGCAGCAGCGTGTGCAGGGCCAGTGGCACACCGTTGAAGTTTTGCAGGCCCTTGTCAGCGCCTCCCATTCGCGAGCCGCGCCCGCCCGCGAGGATGACCCCGGTGATGGCTTCGATGTGCATGGGCGCGTGGATATCAGTATTCGACAAGTCAGCCTCCGATGTAGCTCATTTCGACCCGTTTTTTTGTGGGATCGATCAGCGTCGTATCGGCCGGCAATGCAGCCCGCAATTCCGAATACCGGTCCGTTCGCGCCTGCCAGATATAACCCACCGCGCCCGCAATCTGCTCGTCAGCAGCGCCGTTGCGCAGCAGGGCGCGCAGATCGTGGCCCTGACTGGCGAACAGGCACAGGAAAAGCTTGCCTTCCGTTGACAGCCGCGCGCGATTGCAGCTACCGCAAAAAGCATGTGTCACGCTGCTGATGACGCCGACCTCGCCGCCGCCGTCGGCATAGCGCCAGCGCTCGGCGGTTTCGCCGACGTAATTGGGGGCTATGGCCGTCAATGGAAATTCCGCGTTGATGCGCTCAATGACCTGAGCAGACGGCAGCACCTCGTCCATGCGCCAGCCGTTGGTCGCGCCGACATCCATGTATTCAATGAAGCGGAGCACCACGCCCGAGCTGCGGAAATGCCGCGCCATTGGCAGTATTTCAGCGTCATTGGTGCCGCGCTTGACGACCATGTTGATCTTGATCGGCGCCAGACCGACTTTTTGCGCGGCCTCAATGCCGTTCAGCACGTCAGCGACCGGAAAGTCCACGTCGTTCATGCGGCGAAAGGTGGCATCGTCAAGGCCGTCCAGGCTGACCGTGACGCGCTGCAGGCCAGCATCTTTCAAAGCCTGCGCTTTTTTGGCCAGCAGCGACGCGTTCGTGGTCAGTGTGATGTCCAGCGGCTTGCCATCGGGGGTCTGCAACTTCGCCAGCATCTCGATCAGCACTTCGAGGTGCTTGCGCAGCAGCGGCTCGCCGCCCGTCAGCCGGATTTTTTCAACGCCGTGCGCAACAAAAATCTTCGTCAGCCGCGTAATCTCTTCAAAGCTCAGCAGCGAAGTCTGCGGCAGAAAAGCGTAGTCCTTGTTGAACACCTCGCTCGGCATGCAGTAACTGCAGCGGAAGTTGCAGCGGTCGGTGACGCTGATGCGCAGGTCGCGGAGTGGGCGGGAAAGCGTATCGCTGAGCAGGCCGGTCGGTGCTGTGAGCTGCGCAGGAATAAGCGGTACGCGCGCGGCGTAACGGATGTCTGCGAGGGGAATGATTTTTTCTGCCATGTCTAAAAACTGATGACCAAAAACACGGGGCTGCAACCCAAGGCTAAAACCGAGAATTTACTCCATTGCCCCGGCCCCTGCGGTACTGCTGCTTTTATCGACTAAACGCAGCGCGCGCCATCGACCTCAATACACACGCCGCTGATGAAATCGGCCTCGTCGCTGGCGAGGTATAGCGCGGCGTTGGCCACGTCCAGCGCGGTTGAAAAACGACCCAGCGGAATGCTGGCGCGAAACTTCGCCTTGCGTGCTTCGTCGAGTGGCCCGCCGGCAAATTCGGCCGACAAACCGGTGTCGGGGTTGAAGACCGGGTTGATGCAGTTCACGCGAATATTGTCGGGGCCGAGTTCCGCCGCCAAAGACTTCGACGTGGTGATCGCCGCGCCTTTGGAGCCGTTGTACCAGGTCAGGCCAGGGCGAGGGCGCACGCCGGCGGTCGAGGCAATGTTGATGAAGCTGCCGCCGCCCTGACTGCGAAAAACCGGCGTGGCGTGAATGGTGGCGAGGTAAATGCTTTTGACGTTGATGGCGTAGCACTTGTCAAAATCGTCTTCACTGACGTCGAGCGCGGGCTGATTGCGGTGCGTCCAGCCGGCGTTGTTGACCATCACGTCGAGCTTGCCGTAACGTTCAACCGCCGTTGCCACCAGTGCCTTGACCTCGGCAGACTTCGTCACGTCGGCTTTAAAAAACGACGCGGTACCGCCGGATTTCACAATCGCCGCAACGACTTTTTCGCCCATCGCCACATTGATGTCATTGACTACGACCTGCGCACCCTCGGCCGCCAGACGGCGGGCAATGCCTTCGCCAATGCCGCTGCCGGCGCCGGTGACGATGATGGATTTGCTTTTGACTCGCATGGTTTTTTCCTCTTTGGGGTGTTTTTTAGCGGAACGCGGATTTACTTACGTTAAATCGTGGCGCCTCGGTTGGGATGGGCTGCAAGGCGGATTTTGCAGCAAATATCGGGAATGTTTGCAAGAAAACCAACGCAGCAGACGTTTCCATCCCAGGTGATCACGAACCGCGCTGGATAAATCGGTGCTTCCGTAGCGACCCTCTGCATAACTACCTGCGGTCTGTGATCACCCGGGCACGGGGCTCACCGCGGTACCGCGTTGACGACCAGCTTGCGGTCAAACGTGGCCGGCTGCCCGTCATGGGCGCAAGCAAGCGCCAGCAATATCACACGTCATACCATTCGCCTTGCGATGTGCCCCAACCTGAGCTGCGGAAGGCAGTCAGCTACCCATGCCGCACTACCACCGTCTTCAGCGCAGTAAACCCATACAACCCTTCAAACCCCTTCTCGCGCCCATGCCCTGACGATTTCACCCCGCCAAAGGGCAGCTCGACGCCACCGCTCGCGCAGTAGTTGTTGATAAACACCTGGCCGCTTTTCACGCGCCGGGCCATGCGGAACTGGCGCGCGCCGTCGCGGGTCCACACGCCGGCGACCAGGCCGAATCGCGTGGCGTTGGCCTGCTCGACCGCGTCGTCTTCGTCGCTGAAGCTCATGGCGCACAGAACCGGCCCGAACACTTCTTCCTGAGCCAGCCGGTGCATCACGGGTACGTCGCGCAACAGGGTGGGAGCCTGGTAAAAGCCGGTGTCAGGCGCTTCATCGACGATCTGGCCCTGAGCCACCATCGGGATATTGGCAACTTGTGCGTCGCTTAAAAAATCCCACACACGCTGCTGCTGGCTCTGGCGGATCAGGGGACCAACGTCTAGATCCATCGCCGCCGGGCCGACCCGCAGGTTTTCAAACGCCGCGCCAAGTCGTTCGAGCAATGGCTCGTAAATGCTGTGCTCGACCAGCAGGCGCGAGCCCGCCAAACCGCTTTGTCCTGCGTTCTGCACGATGGCGTTGATCAGCGTCGGGATCAGGCTGAGCGTGGTGTCGTCCAGATCTGCATCGGCAAACACGATCTGCGGGCTTTTACCGCCCAGCTCCAGCGTGACGGGGCAATGCCGCTCGGCCGCGACCTGCTGAATCAGCGTGCCGACGGTGGAGCTGCCGGTAAAGCTGATGTGGTCAATGCCCGCGTGGCGGGCCAGTGCGTCGCCCACTTCATGACCGTAGCCGGTCACGATATTGATGGCGCCGGGCGGAAAGCCGCATTCAGCCGCCAGTTGCGCGACGCGGATCAATGACAGACAGGCGTCTTCTGACGGTTTAACAACACACACATTACCCGCCGCCAGCGCACCGCCCACGCTGCGACCAAAAATCTGCATCGGGTAATTCCACGCCATGATGTGGCCAGTGACGCCATGCGGCTCGCGCCAGGTCATCACGCTGTACCCGCTCTGATACGGAATGGTGTCGCCGTGCAGCTTGTCGCAGGCGCCGGCATAAAACTCGAAATAGCGCACCAGCGCGGCAACATCGGCTTTGGCCTGCCTGACGGGCTTGCCGCAGTCGCGCATTTCAATGCCTGTCAGTTCCTCGGCATGCCCGGCCACGCTGGCGGCCAGGCGCATCAGCAGGCGCCCACGCTCAGCGGCGCTGAGCTGGCTCCACGAGGTCTCGAAGCAGTGGCGGGCAGCTTGCACGGCCATGTCGATGTCGCTTGCATTGCTGCGCTGAATCTCGTCGAACACCTGACCATCAGAAGGATCAATGACAGCAATAGTCCTGTCAGAAGAAGAGGGAACTGCGACGTTGGCAATGTAATTGAGTTGCATAAGGCAGATTTTGCTTGAAACACCCGTTTTTCTCTGAAACAAAGATCAAATCGGCCGCAAGCCCAAGTATTAACTGCGTAAGAAGCTATAAAAGTAATAGCGGTTGTGGGGCTGAGTGCTGCGCGTCCGAATCAGCGGCGGATCGCATCTGTGCATCCGCTGCGCAGGTCGGCACGATCAAACTGTGCTTTTCACACGATGGTGACGAATAAAGTGCGCGCTTTACCAAAGTTAACAGCAAAAAAACCCATATTTATGTAGGATTGAACCTACAAAAAAGTGCCTCCGGTTGGGGCCCGTCAATGGTTTCAAAACCTTCCCGCCTTGACCGCCCGGCACACCGCAGAAGCTCGCAGCGGCTGCGCTTTATGTCCCTCTTTCCAAAGCTTTCGTAGCCACAAGCCTCCAAACGGCCGGTGCAGCACTTTTTTGACAGGACCAGAACCGATGAGCGATTTATCACCAGGCCGTACCGATGCGCCTTCTGCAGACGAAGCCGCAGACCCGCCTGCCGGGCTGATTGCCTTTATCCGGAGCGGTCTGAACCGTTTGCAGGATTGGTGGGTGCTTCAGTCACTTGGCCTGAAGCTCAGCGTTTTGGCCATCTTGCTGACGATTCCAGCGACTGCGTTCTATGCCTGGTCAACGCTGCAGCAGCAGGCCTTGATGGCCAGTGAAGTCAGCGCCATGGCCGTCAACGACAAAGGCGGCGAAGCCATGTGGAGCTACAACAAGGCGCTTCCGGTGGTGTTTGGCACCGGCTCCGTGTTGAGCTTCCTGGAGGCCAATCCGGTCGCGCGCATCACAATCATCTATCGGCCCATTCTCTGGACCGTGTCAGAGCGTTTTGTGCTGATTGAGTCGCAGGGCAAGCAACATGCTTACTACCCGTCTGACATGGAGACCCAGATACTGACCGACAAGGCTGCCACTGCTTCGTGGGGAGGCAAACTGAGTTTCGTGCCAAAAGCGGCGCTTGATCTCGCCAGTCAGCAGGTGCTGCAGCGGCTGGAGCAACGCTTTGCCGAGGCCCGCCCGCAGTCCGAACGCGACTCATGGAAAGCCGGCGTCAGCGCGCTGTTGTCACTTGGCTTGACGGCCGGACTGCTGGGTTTTCTGTGGTTTCAGATGGGCGGGCAGCGCAAGGCACTGAAGTTTTTGGCGCCAGGCGACATCAGTGGCAGCATCAATGACCTGATCGGCATGGACGACATCAAGGCCGAGGTGGCGCAGATACGCGACCAGTACGAACGCCGCGCCGA
>JANPFZ010000515.1:0-19896 GCA_031423655.1 Polaromonas sp. | reverse complement strand
AACCAAGCTGGGGCCGCGGGACTGGCTTCGCCAGACCGCAGGCGCAGCGGCCCCCTCGGGGGGCAGGGAGCTACACGCAGTGAGCGACCGTGGGGGCCTGATCAACCGCGCGGATGGTGCTGCGCATGCAGCTGCTTCAAGCGTTCTCGCGCGACATGGGTGTAGATGGTGGTAGTTGAGATATCGGCATGGCCGAGCAGCAACTGCACCGCACGCAAATCAGCGCCGTGATTGAGCAGATGGGTGGCAAACGCATGACGCAGCGTGTGCGGTGACAGCGCGGTTCGAATATCAGCAACCAGCGCATACTTTTTCACAATCATCCAGAACATCACGCGGCTCATGCCGCTGCCGCGCGCCGTGACAAACAAATACTCAGTCTGCTGGCCGTCCAGAATTTGCCACCGCGCATCGGCCAGGTAACGCTCCAGTGCCTGCCGCGCAACCTGCCCGAAGGGCACCAGGCGCTCTTTGCTGCCCTTGCCCATCACCCGCAGCACACCGTCATTCAGGCTGGCGTGAAAGGTTTTCAGGCCCACCAGCTCGCTCACGCGCAAGCCGCTGGCGTACATCAGCTCCAGCATGGCCCGGTCGCGTTGGCCGAGCGGGCTGTTGCCGTTGGGCGCGGCCAGCAAGGCTTCGACCTGCCGCTCAGACATCATCGATGGCGAACGCATTGCCTGTTTGGCGGACTGCAGTTTGAGCGTCGGGTCTGCGCTGATGAAACGCTCGCGCAGCGCCCAGCGGAAGTAACGCTTGAACACCGTCAGCCGCCGGTTGGCTGAGGTAGCTTTGGTGCTGTCGTGCCGGGCTGCAAAATAGTTGTTCAGTTCAGGCTCAGTGGTTTGATTGAGCTGACGGCAGCCCTGCTTTTTGTCGCCCAGCCAATCGGCATACATCGAAAGATCGCGACGATACGCCGCGAGTGTGTTTTTTGACAAGCCATCTTCCAGCCACAGGGCGTCAATGAAGTTGTCAATACTGGACTGGCTTTGAATATGCATGAAGGGGAATTGGCGTTTAAAACTATTCCAGTTTCAGCCCGGCTGAGTCAACCACCTTTTTATAGACCTCGTATTCGGCCTTGATCTGCGCCGCGAATTGTTCCGGCGTGTTGCCGACAATGATCGAGCCGGTGTCTTCAATGCGTTTACGCACGGCCGGATCTTCCAGCGACTTTTTCACACCGGCGTTGACTTTGTCGACGACTTCTTTCGGCAAACCCCTGGGTCCGAGGATGCCGTAATACGCCATGCGGTTCACTGGCTCCAGACCGACTTCCTTGAACGTCGGCACGTCAGGCAGCACGGCCAGCCGCTGCGGCGCCGCCACCACGATAGCGATCAAACGCTTCTGCTGAAGGAAAGGCAGCGCCGAAGGAATATTGTCGAAAATTATCGGCACCTGGCCGGCCACCGTGTCGTTCAATGCCGGGCCGCCACCCCGGTAGGGAATGTGCGTCACGAAGGTGCCGCTCAGGTTTTTGTACAGCTCCATCTGCAGGTGCCCGATGCCGCCCGTGCCCGACGACGCGTACGAATACTTGCCCGGGTTTTTCTTCAGCTCGGCGACAAACTCCTTGTAGTTGCGCGCCGGAAAACTCGGGTGTACCGCAATGATGTTCGGCGTGGCCGCAATGTTGATGATCGGCGTGAAATCAGTCAGCGTGTTGTACGGAATTTTCGGGTTGATGGCCGGGTTGGCCGCCGTGGTGGACACGGTGGCCACGCCCAGTGTGTAGCCATCGGGCGCAGCCCGTGCAATCTCGGTAGCCCCGACGACACCGCCGCCACCGGCCTTGTTTTCAATGATCACCGTCTGGCCGAGTGCCTTGCCCAGTGGCTCGGCAATCACGCGGCCGACGATGTCCGTAGTGCCACCGGGTGCAAAAGGCACCTGCAGCTTGATCACCTTGTTCGGGTAGCCCTGCGCCTGGGCAGAGCCAGTGGCGCCCAATGTGAGTGCAGCCATAACCGACAGGGCAAAAATAGTGCGACGCTGCATGTTCAAGTCCTTTTGGTAAAACTGTTGAAGCGGTTGGAATGGTAGCGGCAAGCTGCGTTGCCGCGTGTGGCGGATAACGCCCAAGGGCAAACCCCAAGGCGGCTGAAGCTTTCGCGTTATTCTCATCAGGTGAACTTCGCACAGCTTCTTTTCCCCGACTTCTCCCTGATCGTTTGCGGTTATCTCGTCTGCCGCTACACCCGCCTGGACCGCACAGTCTGGGAGCAAGTCGAGACCCTGGTTTATTACTTTTTATTCCCGGTACTGCTGTTTCAGTCCATCGTCAGAAGCCCGCTGGATCTGGGCGCCGCGTCCAGCCTGATCAGCGCTGGCCTGCTCACCGGATTCGTCGGCATTGCGCTGGCCTACAGCCTGCCGTACCTGCCGGCACTGGGTCGGCACATCGATGCGCGCGAACATGCGGGCAGCGCGCAAGTCGCCTTCCGCTTCAACTCCTTCATCGGGCTGGCGCTGGCCGACAAACTGGCCGGCGGTGCCGGTTTGCAGATGATTGCGGTGTTGATGGGCGTGTGCATTCCGCTCTTCAACATCGCCGCCATCTGGCCAATGGCCCGGCACACCGGTAGCGGTTTTTTGCGCGAGCTGGCACGTAACCCGCTCATCATCGCCACCGCCGCAGGCCTGGCGGCCAACCTGCTGGGCTTCAGCCTGCCGGTGTGGCTGGAGCCGACTGTCACGCGCATAGGCGCCGCGTCTATCGCCCTGGGCCTGATGGCGGCCGGCGCTGGCTTGCAGTTCGGCCACCTGTCGCAAGCCAAAGCACTGGCCGTGGCCGTGCTGTCCATCAAGCACCTGGCCATGCCGCTGGCCGCGATGGGTCTGGCGCGAGCGTTTCGGCTTTCGTATGAGCAGTCGACGATATTGCTGGCCTTCTCTGCCCTGCCCACCGCATCAAGCGCCTATGTGCTGGCCGCGCGCATGGGCTACAACGGCGGACTGGTGGCCGGGCTGGTCACTTTGTCGACGATGCTAGGGGTACTCAGTTTGACTTTTGCGCTCGGGGTTCTGCGCTGAGGTGCTTGTTGGAGAATCTATTTTGCTATTAATTCAGGAGCTGTTTGCGCAAGTATCACGTGGGCTACAGGCTTATTTATTATCGAATGGATAGAAAACCAGGCGTTGCAGCTACCTGGATGCAGAACTGCGTTTTTCCCATCCCAGTCCGGGCGCTACGTTTCCGAGTGAAGAAATCCGCGCGTCGTGCAGTAAAGTGGTTCCTGCCAGCGACATTTTTGAGCTCACCCCGTAGCTGGCACAACTGATCATTTTCCAAGGTTCCGCATGTACGTCATCACTGTTCTTTTCAGCATCAGGCCCGAACACTCATCGGAATTCTTGCAGGCGATGGTTGCCAATGCACGCAGGTCGGTGGCTGAAGAGTCGGGCTGCCGGCAATTTGATGTGTGTGTTTCAGATCGCAATTCAAATGACGTTTTTCTGTATGAGGTTTACGATTCAAAAGCAGCGTTTGACGCACATCTGGCATCAGCGCATTTCCGCCAGTTCAATGAATCGACGGCAGCATGGGTAACTGCCAGGGACATCCAGGCATTTGAGAAAACCTACCCGCATGGTGGCAACTGAATGGAACACACCCATCGCACTACGAAGGACTGATCGAATATGACCCCAGAACTCGCCAAAGAACTCGCGCCGACCGGAACCCTGCGCGCGGGAATCAATCTCAGCAATTTCTTGCTGGTGACCGGAAAAAGTCCGTCTGGCGAGCCCGAGGGGGTAGCGCCGGACATGGCGCGGGCCATCGCTGATCGCCTGGGCGTCAAGCTTCAGCTGGTGCCGTTCAAGACGCCGGGCGAACTGGCGGACGCGGCGGCGAGCAATGTCTGGGATATCGGGCTGATCGGCGCCGAGCCGGCACGGGCGGAAAAGATAACGTTCAGCACCGCCTATGTCGAGATCGAGGCGACCTATCTGGTGCCAGCGGGCTCGGCACTGCAGACGATCGGGGAGGTTGATAGTGCGGGCGTGCGGATCGCGGTGATGGCGCGCAGCGCCTATGACCTTTGGCTGGCGCGCAACATCAAGCACGCACAACTCGTGCGCGCCGATGGCGGCGACGCGGCATTCGATTTATTCGTCAACGAGAAGCTGGAGGCGCTGGCCGGTCTCCGACCGGGGCTGTTGAGCGCGGTTGAGCGATTGCCCGGCGCACGAATTCTGGACGGGCAGTTCACTGCCGTGCAGCAGGCGGTCGGCACGGGAAAGGCAAACGCGGCAGGCGCGGCATTCCTGCAGCGCTTTGTGGAAGAAGCCAAGGCCTCCGGTTTCGTTGCCGACCTGATCGCACGCCATCATGTGCGGGGGCTGTCGGTCGCGCCTCCGCGCTAGCAGCCTGTCGGACTTGGGGGAGCAGTTGCGGCAACGAAAAATGGACTGTGCCTGACGCCCAGGCAGCCTGCAGGCGATGCATCCGGTAATGATGGCCAAACCGAGGGCGGTTGGGGGTGTTCGCCAAATGAGTAGGCCCACTCCCACAATACAACTTCACATCCGGGCCAGACTTGTCTACAGTCGCGCTACCTTTACTTCAAACGCGGCGTTACCATGACTCTTCACTCTGACTCGAAGAAACTGCCGATGACCGAATCGCCCTATCTGACGATGCACGAGCTGGTCAAGAAGGCGCGTCAAAAACTCAATCACGACAACTGGGATTACATCGTTGGCGGCACTGAAACCGAGACGACCGTCAGGCGCAACCGGCTTGCCCTCGATTCCATCGCTTTTCGGCCGAGGGTATTGCGCGACGTCAGCCACATTGATGCCTCGACCCAATTCCTGGGGCGCTCGTTGCGCCTGCCTATCGTGCTCGCCCCGGTCGGCGGCCTGGAAAATTTTACGGGCGAAGCAGGAGGCGCCGCAGCCAAGGCGGCGCAGGAGTTCGGCGTCGCGCACATGCTCAGTTCGGTTTGCGAGCCGGGTCTTGAAGGCGTGGCACAGGCAGCACCCGAGGCTGTGCGCATTTTTCAGCTCTACGTTCATGGCGACGCCGACTGGGTTGACGCCATGGCCGAGCGCGCCATCGCTGCGGGCTACGGGGCGTTTTGCCTCACCGTGGATACCGCTCTCTACAGCCGGCGCGAACGTGACCTCGCCAAACGCAACATCCGCCGCCACAACGTACCAGGACGTGAATTTCAGGCTCAGCTTACCTGGAGCGATGTGGCGCGGCTCAAAGCGAAGTTCAAGATCCCGCTGATATTGAAAGGCATTGCCACTGCGGAAGACGCCGAACTCTCGCTGGCGCACGGCGTTGACATGATCTATGTCTCCAACCACGGGGGACGCCAACTCGACCATGGCCGTGGCGTCATGGACGTGCTGCCAGAAATCGTCGCCGCAGTCGCAGGTCGCGTGCCTGTCATTGTCGATGGCGGATTCAATCGCGGCGCAGACATCGTCAAGGCGCTCGCGGCCGGAGCCGACCTCGTGGGCATAGGCCGTATGCAGTGCGTGGGTCTGGCTGCAGACGGGCAGCTTGGATTGGTGCGCGTGCTTGAGATTCTTGAACAAGAGATTCGCACCTGTCTTGGCCTTCTGGGCGTCAATACCTGGGCCGAGCTGGACCGCACTTACCTGCATGCGGCGCCTCCGGTCAGTGACATGGGTGCGACGCTGGGTGCCTTCCCGCTGCTCTCGCTCGATGAGAAGTCTTTTTATTGATTGGCTTCAGGAGCATCAACCGTTAAATCGGGGTAGCGCCGTTCCGCTGCGTGTGAGGTGCTCCCCTGAACTCGACTGACCAAAGTCTTGACTGAGGGAGCCCCCTGAGGAGTACAGAATGTTCGGCAACTATCTAGCAGGCATCGCAATCGCAGCCACGCTTTCGGCACTGAGCGTTCCCACGAACGCCCAGGTCAGCTATCCCACCAAGCCGGTTCGCTTGATCGTGCCCTTCCCCGCGGGCCAGGCGACCGATGTCGTGGCGCGCATGGTGGCGGACAGCCTCTCCAAGGTGTGGGCGCAGCCGGTGGTGGTCATCAACCAGCCCGGCGTACCGGGCATGGTGGCAGGGCGCGATGCGCCTGCGGATGGCTACACCATCACTGTCGGCACCAGCGGAACACTCGCCGTGACGCCCAACCTCTTTTCGAAGCCGCCTTACGATCCGATCAAAGACTTCGTCATGGTCAACGCCGCAGCCGCCACACCGATGATCATCGTCGCGAGTCCGAGCTTGCCCTACAACACGCTCAAGGAACTTATCGACGCGGCGAAGAAGGAGCCGGGCAAGTTCAGCATCGGCTACGGCGGCGTCAACAATACGCAGCATCTCACCGGCGAACTGCTGAAGTTCCGCGCCGGGATTGATATGGTCGGGATCAACTACAAAGGCAGCGCCGCCGCAGTCACCGACCTGTTGGGCGGGCAAATCCAGCTACTGGTGGACAGTCTCACCGCAACGCTGCCTCACATCAAATCCGGCAAGATCAAGCCCCTCGCCATAGCCGCCTTGCAGCGCGCGCCGCAACT
The DNA here is from genome assembly GCA_031423655.1 of Polaromonas sp. Lineage (GTDB taxonomy): Bacteria > Pseudomonadota > Gammaproteobacteria > Burkholderiales > Burkholderiaceae_C > Polaromonas. The sequence goes on along the minus strand of JANPFZ010000515.1, from coordinate 13,377 downwards.
GCCCGATGTGCCGACCGTCGCAGAACTCGGCTATCCCGGCTTTGAAGGTATCGGCTGGCAAGGGCTGGTAGTGCCAAAGGGCACACCCAGCGAAATCGTCGAAAAAATAGGTGCCGACGTGCGCCGGGTGTTGAGCGATCCGGTGATGCACGAACGCGTCATCGACCGGGGCATGGTGATAGACGCGCGCGGTCCGAAGGAATGGACCGAATTCGTCAACGCCGAATACGTCAAATGGGGTGAGGCGGTGCGCCGCGCCAACCTGAAGGCGGATTGAGCCTGAAATCCTTTTGCTTTGAAGACAGTTGCTGAATCCGATTTTTCCGATTTTTTTTCCGATTTTTCTACTCTGCCCGGCTCACTGCATCGAACCAATCAGGGCAGCCTCCGAGGCTTGGCAAGGTCAAACACGCGCACAATCTCGGGCAGCCAACTCATCCATCCGCTTATTCATCCGCTTATCCATCCGCCAGCCTTAGGAGCCGTTTCATGCCGCTTGTCGTTTTCAACCAAAAAGGTGGCGTGGGCAAGTCCACCATCACCTGCAATCTAGCCGCTATCAGCGCCAGCCAGGGGCTGCGTACCCTGGTAATTGATTTGGACCCGCAGGGCAACTCAAGCAGTTACCTGCTGGGGACGCAAGCCAGCGAAGACCAACCCAATGTGGCCGGGTTTTTTGAACAGTCCCTGAGCTACAGCTTTCGCGGCGTGCCGCCAGGCGATTTCATCGTCGCCACACCGCACGAGCGGCTGCATCTGATGCCGTCGAGCCCGGCTCTCAATGAACTGCAGACCAAGCTGGAGTCGCGGCAAAAAATCTACAAACTGCGCGAGGCCCTGCAGCAGCTTGCCACCGTGTATGAGCGCATCTACATCGATACGCCGCCAGCGCTGAATTTCTACACCCGATCGGCCCTGATAGGCGCACGCGGCTGCCTGATTCCGTTTGACTGCGACGAGTTTTCACGCCAGGCGCTCTACACCCTGATGGACAACGTGCAGGAAATCCGCGCCGACCACAACCCCGAGCTGGTGGTCGAAGGCATCGTCGTCAACCAGTTCCAGCCGCGCGCCAACCTGCCCCAGCGCATCGTCAGCGAGCTGATCGCAGAAGGCCTGCCGGTACTGCAGCCCTACCTGCCATCGTCGGTGAAAATCCGCGAATCCCACGAGCAGTCCCTGCCCATGATTTACATGGACCCGAGCCACAAGTTGACGCAGGCGCTGGTGGCTTTGCATGAGGTGTTGCGGGGCAACCAGGTCAATGCCGCCGTGAACAGCAGACGCCGTGCGTGAGAGGGGGTTGGTGGGGTTGGAGCGGTTGGTGGGGTTGGTGCGATGCTTTCTGACGCCCTTGAGCTTGCTACGTCACCGTCACACGCCAGGCGCTTCAATCTGTGATCCTTTGATTGAAGACGGCACAGCATCTAGGCAACGCAAGGAAGGTGGCTTGACAACCAACAACGCGGCACGTCAATCTATGCTACTATTTTGATAGCTTCTTGCGCATGTATTACCTGGGCTGGCGGCCAATTTGACCACTAACAACCGGCAACTACCTGCCCAGCGCCCACTGCACATGCTCCCTGACCAATTCGCCGGAATGATCTTCACGCCGAACCAGGCTTGCGCGAATGCTGGCGCGGGCGGGCTCGCTGGCGGAACTCTCGGCGTGCAGTGCATTCCCCATCGCGACAGCAACATTGCGCAGCCAGCGTTCATGGCCGATGCGGCGAATCGGGCTGCCTTCGGTGAAGCGCAGAAATTCGGTTTCGGTCCAGTCGAACAAAGTCACGAGTTGCTGGCCTGTCAGGCCGGCGCGTTCGTCAAAGTCGGGCAAGGCGCTGCGCTGGGCGAATTTGTTCCATGGGCAGATCAGCTGGCAGTCGTCGCAGCCGTAGATGCGGTTGCCGATCAGCGGGCGCAGCTCGAGCGGAATCGGCCCGGCGTGCTCGATCGTCAGGTACGAAATGCAGCGCCGCGCATCCAGCCGGTGCGGCGAGAGGATGGCCTGCGTGGGGCAGACGTCGATGCAGGCGCTGCAACGGCCGCAATGCGGCGTGACGGGCTCGCTGGCGGGCAGCGCAAGGTCAACATAGATTTCACCCAGAAAAAACATGGAGCCGGCTTCGCGGTTCAGCAGCAGCGTGTGCTTGCCACGCCAGCCCTGCCCGCTGCGCGCGGCCAGTTCGGCTTCAAGCACCGGGGCCGAATCGGTGAAGACGCGGTGGCCAAGTTGTGCGACCCGCGTGGCAATTTTTTCACTCAGCGTTTGAAGGCGGCTGCGCATGACCTTGTGGTAGTCACGCCCGCGCGCGTAGACCGATACGATGCCCTCGGCGGGACGCTGCAGGCGACTGAATTCGATGGCCTGCCACGCGTCGCCTACAGGCGTAGACGCAGGCAGGTAATCCATTCGCGCCGTGATGACGCTGACGGTGCCGGGAATCAGCTCGGCCGGGCGGGCGCGCTTGAGCCCGTGCTCGGCCATATAGTGCATGTCACCGTGGAATCCTGCGGCCAGCCAGGCGAGCAATCCGGGCTCGGCAGACGTCAGGTCAACACCGGCCACGCCGATTTGCGAGAATCCAAGCTCACGCGCCCAAGCCTGAATCTGAAAAACCAATTGATGACTGTTAACGACCACCTGCCGATTGTAAAAAACATTGTCTGGCCCGATGAAGCTGCTACTGCTGCCTTTGCGCAGGGGCTGGCGCGTCAACCGGCGATTGAAAACGCACTGATTGAATTGCAGGGCGATCTGGGTGCGGGCAAGACCACGTTGGTGCGGCACCTGCTGGGCGCGCTCGGTGTCCAGGGGCGCATCAAAAGTCCGACCTATGCGGTGGTTGAGCCCTACACGCTTGTGCAGTCAAATTTGAACATCTGGCACTTTGATTTTTTTCGCTTCAACGACCCGCGCGAATGGGAAGAGGCCGGTTTTCGCGATATTTTTGCCAGCACGGGCCTGAAGCTGGTCGAGTGGCCTGACAAGGCTGGCGACCATTTGCCGCCGCCGGATTTGCTGATGGCGATTGACGTGCTGGAGGGCGAGTCACGCGCGGTAAGGCTGACCGCGTACACGGTCACCGGTGAGGCGCTGCTGGTATGACGCAAGCACCAGGCCCCAGCGTCAACCGGCGCCGCGCGCTGCAGCTGGGTAGCGTGGTGCTGATGCTGGGCACACAGCACATTGCACGCGGCGCGACGATTGTGGCGGTGCGCGTCTGGCCTTCAGCAGACTACACACGCCTGACAATTGAATCGGATGGAGAGATCAAGACCAGACAGCGCTTCATCCCCGAGCCACCCCGGCTGGCAGTTGATATTGAAGGCATCGACCTGATACCAGCGCTGCGCGAGCTGGTGGCCAAGGTGAAGGCAGACGACCCGTATATTGCAGGCATTCGCGTCGGGCAAAACGCGCCGGGTGTGGTGCGCCTGGTGATTGACTTGAAGCGCCCCATGTCACCGCAGGTGTTCACGCTGGCCCCTGTTGCGGCTTATCAGCACCGGCTGGTGCTTGACCTGTACCCGGCGCAGGCAGCAGACCCGCTGGAGGCGTTGATTGCAGAGCGCCTCGCTGAAAAAACGCCAGGCAGTGGCAGTGCTGACGTTCCGGTTCCGGCGGTGCCCGATCCGCTCGGCGACCTGATTGCGCGGCAGACGGGCAAAGCGCCACCGAGCGGCGTGGCACTGCCGGGCACGTCGGTGGAGAAAGAACAAGGCCCAGTCCTTGCCGGCAAAGATAGCAAAGCCAAGGCAGAGGGCAAAACCGACCGACTCGTGATCGTGGCACTCGACCCGGGCCACGGCGGGGAAGACCCGGGCGCGATCGGCCCTGGGGGCACCCGCGAAAAAGACGTGGTGCTGCAGATAGCGCTGCGCCTGCGTGATCGCATCAACCAGCAGCCCAACATGCGCGCATTTCTGACGCGCGATGCCGATTTTTTTGTTCCGCTCAACACCCGTGTGCAAAAAGCGCGCCGCGTGCAGGCCGACCTGTTCATCAGCATTCACGCCGACGCGTTTTTTACAGCCCGGCCGCAGGGTGCCAGCGTGTTTGCGCTCAGCGACAAGGGCGCCTCCAGCAGCGCCGCGCGCTGGATGGCCGACAAGGAAAATTCGGCTGATCTGGTGGGCGGCATCAATGCCAGAGCCAAAGACGCGCAGGTGCAACGCGCCCTGCTTGACATGAGCACCACGGCGCAAATCAACGACAGCCTGAAGCTGGGTAGCGCCATGTTGGGCGAAATCGGCAACATCGGCAAGCTGCACAAGCCGCGTGTCGAGCAGGCGGGCTTTGCGGTGCTGAAGGCGCCTGACATTCCGAGTGTTCTGGTCGAGACGGCTTTCATCAGCAACCCGGACGAAGAAGCGCGGCTGCGCAGCGACGACTACCAGATTCAGTTGTCACATGCGTTGATGCGCGGCATCACGCGCTACTTCGCAAAAAATCCGCCGCTGGCGCGTAACCGCGCGCTGTAACTGTTTTTGCATCGATTTCAATTTTTTATTTACTGGCTGACCCGAGCTCAACGCACCCGACCACGCTGAACGACGCATTTTTCCTACAGCTGTGCGAAGGTCGTCGGTGTACCGTTCATCCACGGGTAGAGCAATGCAGTGCCATATGCTGGGCATTGACGCAGTGCCACACTACCTGAAACTTGAAACCGGAAGGCGGACACCATGAATGCAAGAATTTTGATCCCCGTCGCAGTGGCGGCACTTTTGACTTTGGCCGGTTGCGGTACCAGCCCCACCAATGCGCAAATTGGAACAGGCGCAGGCGCTGTAATCGGCGGCGTCGCAGGCAACGCAGTTTTCGGCAGCACGCTGGGGACCATCGGGGGGGCTGCGGCTGGCGCGGTAATCGGCAATGAGGTTGGCAAGAAGCGGTAATCCGGGTCTGAACCCGCGCGCAGCAAGACCGCTTCCAACAAATTAAAATAACGCGGCTGCTTTTTAGGTATGCCGTGTTATCTTTATTTGCTAATTGACTTACGACGCAGGAAAGTTCAGACCGGATAAATCAGGGAATTCAGTACCATCTCGCTGTCATAAACGGCCAGGCGAGACTTGAATTTGAGTTGCCCACCGACCCGCAACAAAACGTCGATGTAACGGCCCACGTTATAGACCTCGCTGATGCCGCCCGGTTTGGTTCTGAAAACCGCATAGCCCGCATCGGCATTCACGGTGTCGCCATCCGCCGATATCACTCGCGCAGCACCGATCACATGACGCATGTAATACGGCCCGTGAAAAATGGTTTGGGTCACGCCATAAACACGGTCTTTCATCATGCCCCGGCTTTCCATGGCCATCAGTGCAAGCGGCAAACCGCGATCAAAGTTTTCGCGCGCCTGCAGTTTGTAGTGGCCATCCTCAAGAAAAAATTCGGGCCAGTCCGCAAAGCGCTTTTCGTCGAGTGCCGCTGCATAGTCGGCGTTGAGCTGGTCAATTTCCTGCTGCAAAAGCAAGCGCTTAAGCTGCGCCGAAAACGCGTCGTAACTCATCGCTGCGGACAGTGCGGCACTCATACCGACATCACCTTGCGCCAGTAGCCATACATGCTGCGTATCAAGGTCTCGGTGACCATGTGTTCGGCGCCGCCAGCAGCGGTACCGCCAAGCTCACAAAGGGTGGTCTGGTCGCCGCCGGCCTGCTTGAATCCAGCCTGGCTGAATTCGATCACTTCGCCATCGTCGGCACTGACGAAGCCCGCTGGCCCGAACAGATTGGCCTGACGCAAGCGGCGTTGGGTCATCTCGGGCGTGTCATCGGCAAAGCCAAAATGTGTCCAGACAAAATCGAATTCGCCAACACCACGAGGAACGATATGCCGCGTGCTGAGCGAGTTGACCTGCTGCTGAATAACCAGGCTGGGAAACAACGTGATCATGGTGACGGTTGGCGTGATGCTACTGCCGGTATTCGACGGGTCGGGAATTTTCCACCAGGCTTCCGGAACCACGTCCAGCACGCGGTCATCGTGCAGCGACATGTCGGCCTTGAATGAGGTCACACCTTCGGTCACTGCGGCCTGCCCGCCTTCGTTACGCCGGGAAATCATCACCGCATGGCGCCCCTCGGTATCCGTCACCATGCGGCTTTTCTGGTCGGCGCGCCATAAGCCGAAGGTGACAAACCAGGTATGCAGCAGCCCGGCGTGATACGGGTCTTTGATGTTTTCCATCATCAGCTTCCAGTTGCCTGGAATACGCTGGCGGTTGTATCCCAGCAGCGTCAGTTTTCTGCTGCCTTCCGGGCCTTTGAAGATGCGCTCAAGCCAGGGCAGTATGTCGGGGCCAAGGAAGGATTCAAGCGGCTCGGTGTCGTCGCTGAAAGTCGCGAAAACCAGGCCGTGAAGCGTTGCGACGCGCAGTTTCGTCAGCCCGTGATCCTTCAGATCAAAGTCCGAAGGCATGCCGCCATGCACACTGCCATCTTCTTTCACGCCGTCTTTAAAAGGCAAACCCGCCAGATCCCCGTTGAGCTTGTAAGTCCATTGGTGATAAGGACAAACAAAGCTGCGCGCGTTCCCGTGAAGCTCCTGGCAAAAACGAACCCCGCGGTGCGCGCAACGGTTTTCCACCACCCGTATTCCGTTGTCACTCGCCCTGTCTTTAGGCGCCACGCGGTCACGCACCATCAAGACCTGACGCTCCCCGACATGACTCAGCCTGTAGTCGCCGGTATTAGGAATCTCGACTTCCAGCCCCACATAGCACCAGTGCGCACCATAGAATATTTTTTGCAATTCCTGCTGGTAAAGCTGCGCGTCCGTATAGGCCCAAAACGGGATGCGGCTGGAGCCGGGCTGATCCCAGCGTGAAAAGAGTGGGGGTGCGTTCATGCCGATCAATGCTGCTTTTGGCAGGCGTTTTTTCTATTGGAGAAGCCAATAATACGCGGGCAATTTGATGCTTGCCGGCCTGCAAAACGGTCTGGCTTTTTTGAATCGATCACCCGAATACGCACGGCACCTGCAGTATTCTGGCTTTGACTTCGTCGCTGGTGGGCGGTACGCAGCCTCGCCGCATGATGCAAAGGCTGGCGCTCGCCACCGCATGTGCCAGCAACTCGCGTGCAACGGTGTCTTTCAACGGCGCGAGAAGTGTCGATGCAGGGGCGATGGACTGGTCATCAGCCGTTGCCCCTGTGTCGGGCTGAACCATCAACCAGGCCGCCAGAAAGCCGGCGAGAAAACAATCGCCCGCCCCGACAGTGTCAACGACCTTCACAGGAGCACTTTCTCGCGCATGCCAGCGCTGACCGTCATGCGTCAGCAGATAGGCGCCTTCCTCACCCAGCGTCAGAAGAACCAGCCGGGCGCCGGTCGCCGCCAGAACGTGTTGCGCCCGGGCCAGTGCATTGACTCCGGGCACCGCCAGGTTTTCCAGGTCTTCGTCGCTGACTTTGACCACGTGGGCGATCTGCATTGCCGCATGTACATTGCTCCGGTAAGCCTCTTTGTCCGGCATGACTGAAGGGCGCAGGTTGGCATCGACAACGACGACCCGTCCTGCATCACGCTGCTTCCGCAACCATGGCAGGTAATGTGCGGCATCCTCGGGCGCCAGGGCCAGCGCGCCCGTGCACACGACGCGAAGCGAAGCTTCTCGACTGCAAGGGGCATTGAGCTGATCAGCCGTGATGGCACGATCCGCCACGCCCTCCCGATAGAAGGCGTAGTCAGGCTGACCCGTTTCATCCAGACCAACCACCGCCAGCGAGGTGCTTTCGGTTGCAGGCTGAGCTTGCGCGAGCTCAACGCCATCCTCGACCAATTTGGCTGCCAATTTTCTGCCGAAGCGATCACGCGACAAGGGGTTCAGGTACAACACGCCTACTCCCTGCTTTGCCAGCGCACGCGTCAGATTGAACACGGCGCCGCCAAGGCAAGGCTCATACTTTCCATCCCGCTGAACAATCAGATCGATCAGCGCTTCACCGGCGGTTGCGACGAGCATCGATGACCTAGGGTTTTCCATAGTCTTAGGGTTATCCATAATTAAAACAACTTGATTTAGTAACTCCAACGCAACTATAGTTGCTTCACACCTGATCAATATGGGTGCTTTCCCGAAGCTATCCGGCACACCGCCAAACTATCCACCAAGGAGACGATCCCCCATGAAAAAAATCACCACGCTGTTGATGCTCTCAAGCCTGACCCTGGCGTCTGCATCAGTGCTCGCCGCTGGCGAGCCGGTCATTGGTTTGATCACTAAAACTGAAACCAATCCCTTCTTCGTCAAAATGAAAATTGGCGCCGAGGCGGAAGCCAAAAAACTTGGCGCCAAGCTGCTGACTGCAGCGGGCAAGTCTGACGGGGACACCGCTGGCCAGATAACGGCCCTTGAAAACATGGCCGCCGCTGGTGCAAAAACGATCCTGATCACGCCAAGTGGTGATGCGATCGGCCCTACGGTCAAAAAATTGCAGGGCAAGGGTGTCCAGGTGATCGCGTTGGACAGCCCATTTGAAGGTGCCGATGCCTTGTTTGCTACCGACAACTACCAGGCTGGCGTGTTGATTGGCCAATATGCCAAGGCTTCCATGGCCGGCAAGCCGGCAAAAATTGCCATGCTCGATCTGTTCCCCGGCCATCCCGTCGGCGCACAGCGCCACAACGGCTTCATGAACGGGTTCGGGCTGCCTGCAGCAGATGCCAAGTCCAACGAGCTGTCAAAAGACGCTGCGGTGGTCTGCATGGCCGACAGCTTCGGCGACCAGGCCAAAGGTCAGACTGCGATGGAAAACTGCCTGCAGAAAAATCCGGACATTAACCTTGTCTACACGATCAACGAGCCTGCTGCGGCGGGCGCCTTCAATGCGCTCAAAAAAGCTGGCAAGGAAAAAGGTGTGACGATTGTTTCAGTGGACGGAGGCTGCAGGGGCGTCAAGAACACCGCCGAAGGAATGATTTCCGCCACTTCCCAGCAGTACCCGTTGAAAATGGCAGCCCTTGGGGTGGCAGCAGGCGTCGAGTATGCCAAGGGTGGCAAAAAATCGTCGGGCTATACCGACACCGGCGTAACACTGATTTCCGCCAAAGCCGTACCGGGCGTCGACAGCAAAGACACCAAGACCGGCCTTGATCTGTGCTGGGGCGACAAGTAAGCAGTCAACCAGAGGCACACCCGGGGATGGGGTCCAGGACTTTGAAAAACATTGATTGGCCCACCCTTCCCGCACTTCCTGACTCCCTGGAGGCCATCAAGCCATGAATATTCCTTCACGCCACATCCCATGGGGTGCCCTGGGCCCCTGGCTGGCCCTGCTGGCCACCTGCACCTTCTTTGCTACCCAGTCAGACCGTTTTCTGACCGGTGAAAACCTGTCACTCGTCCTTCAGCAGGTCATGGTGGTCGGCGTTCTTGCCATCGGCCAGAGCCTGATTATTTTGACCGCCGGCATTGATCTGTCTTGTGGCATGGTCATGGCGCTCGGCGGCATGGTCATGACCAAATTCGCCGTCAACTACGGCATCAATCCTTATCTGGCGATTGTTTGCGGACTGGCAGTGACCACCGGCTTTGGCCTGCTCAACGGCCTGCTGGTCACGCGGGTTAAGTTACCACCGTTTATCGTCACGCTTGGCACCCTGAACATTGCCTTCGCGCTGACCCAGATTTATTCCGGCGCCCAGGTCGTTCAAAACCTGCCGGGCGAGATGACTGCGCTGGGCAACACGTTCAATCTGGGCAGCACGGAGGTCAGCCTGGGGACGGTCACGATGATTGTGCTGTATGGCCTGGCCTGGTTTGTACTGCGCGAGACCGCGCCGGGGCGACACCTGTACGCCGTCGGCAACAACCCCGAAGCCGCTCGTCTGACTGGCATTCGCGTCGATCGGGTACTGGTGGTGGTGTATGCGCTGGCCGGCCTGTTCTACGGCATTGCAGCGCTGTTGTCGGTGGCCCGTACCGGCGTTGGTGACCCGAATGCAGGACAAACCGAAAACCTCGACGCCATCACCGCTGTGGTGCTGGGCGGAACCAGCCTGTTTGGCGGGCGCGGCATTATTCTGGGTTCGCTGGTCGGTGCGGTGATTGTGGGCGTGTTTCGCAATGGCCTGACCTTGATGGGCGTGGCCTCTGTCTATCAAACACTGATCACCGGTATTCTGGTCATTCTGGCGGTGGCTGCCGACCAGATGTCACGCAAGGGAGCACGCTGATGACTACCTCTGACTCATCCGCGCTCATCATGCAGGCCAGGGGCATCGTCAAACGCTACGGCCAGGTCACAGCACTGGATGGTACTGATTTTGAACTGCGGGCCGGCGAAATTCTGGCGGTGATTGGCGACAACGGCGCAGGCAAATCGTCCTTGATCAAGGCACTCTCGGGGGCTACGGTGCCCGACGAAGGTGAACTGCTGCTTGATGGCAAACCAGTGCGCTTCAGGTCACCCATCGATGCACGCCGCGCCGGCATTGAAACCGTTTATCAGGACCTGGCGGTGGCGCCGGCCATGAGTATTGCCGAGAACCTTTTTCTTGGTCGCGAGATCATCAAGCCCGGCATTCTCGCGAAATGGCTACAACTGCTTGATAAAAAACAGATGCTGCAACAAGCAGTCGCGCGCATGCAGGAACTGAAGGTCGGTATCCGTTCCATGACCCAGGCGGTTGAAACGCTGTCTGGCGGTCAGCGGCAGTGCGTCGCAGTCGCGCGTGCTGCAGCGTTCGCCCAGCACGTCGTGATCATGGACGAGCCGACGGCCGCGCTGGGCGTGAAGGAAGGCAATATGGTGCTTGAATTGATTCGCCGGGTACGCGACAAGGGCCTGCCGGTTATTTTGATCAGTCACAACATGCCGCATGTATTTGAAATAGCAGACCGCATTCATATCCAGCGGCTCGGGCGACGCGTTGCGGTCGTGAATCCGAAAATTATCAGTATGAGCGACGCCGTGGCCGTGATGACCGGCGCCAAGACGGTCGACGAGTTGCCCGCCTCCTGCCTTGCCTGAAACCCGCCATGCTCAAAGGAATCAATCCCCTGCTCACCCCGGAATTGCTCAAGCTGCTGATGGAAATGGGCCATGACGATTCTGTGGTGTTAGCCGATGCAAATTTCACCGCGATGAGCATTGCGGCGGGTAAACCGGTGCTGCGCTTGCCTGGGACAGGCATGGTCCAGGCCGTGCAGGCCATCAATTCGTTGTTGCCACTCGCCACAGATGTGGTGCACCCTGTGTCATTCATGCAGGTCAGCGGTACGCACAGTCCCTACCTGTCTGAACTGCAGCGTGAGGTGCTGGAAAGTCTGACGCCCGACCTGCTACCAGGCCAGAGTGCCGAAGCGCTGGAACGGTTTGCGTTTTACGACCGGGCCCGCACCGCCTACGCAGTGATCCTGACCGGAGAACGACAGCCATTCGGAAACTTCATTCTGCGCAAGGGTGTGATCAGTGAGAATCTACGCCCATGACCGCAAACGCCGCAACCCTCTCGGCGAACTCGCCTGTGCTCCTGCGACCCCGTGGCTCCAATCACGTGGGTATGCGCGCCTTCAACGAGCGTGTGGTGCTACAGGCCATCCGGCTCAACGGCAGCCTGCCCAAAGCCGACCTGGCCCGCCTGACCGGGCTGACTGCGCAGACCATCGGCCTGATCACGACGCGGCTTGAAGAAGACGATCTGTTGATTCGGCATGACCGAGTACGTGGGCGCATTGGACAGCCCTCGGTACCGCTGGCGCTGAATCCGGACGGCGCATTTTCGGTTGGCATCAAGATTGGACGGCGCAACACTGACTGGCTGCTGGTAGATTTCACCGGGCAAGTGCGCCAGCGCTTTTCAGTGACTTATGCTTTTCCGGACGCCGAAACCCTGATTCCCTTGATTGGCCAGCACCTGCGTACCCTGCGCGACCACCTCGGCGCACTGGCACCGCGCCTGGTCGGTGTAGGCGTGGCGGCGCCGCTCCATTTTGGCGGCTGGCACCGCATGCTGGGCTTGTCAGATGCTGAATCGGAGGGCTGGAACCGCCTGGACCTCAGCGCAGAAGTGCAGGCCATGACTGATCTGCCGGTAAGTTTTGCCAAAGACACCTCGGCAGCCTGCGTGGCAGAACTGGTTGCAGGTCGTGGCCGGGATCTGAAAAGTTTTTTTTACCTGTTTGTGGATACGTTCGTGGGCGGCGGTCTGGTCATTGATTCGCGGCCGCATGCCGGTATTCACTGCAATGCCGGCGCCGTTGCGTCGCTGCCGCTTGAAGTGGCGCATGACACCGTCCGCATGCCACCGCAACTTGTCAGCCAGGCCTCACTGTGGGAGTTGGAACAGTCTTTCAAGGTGCGCGGGCTCGACTCAACCGCAGCCTACGACGAACGCGCCATGGAGCCGCCGTTTGCCGAAGGCACCGAAGCCTGGGTGGCCAGCGCTGCTACGGCGCTGGCTCACAGCATCGTCAGTGCCACAGCCTTGCTCGATATTGACGCCGTTGTCATGGATGGTTCGTTCTGCAGACCTTTGCTGCAGCGCTTGATAGAGAGCACCCGACAAGCCCTGGGTCGTTACAACTGGGAAGGTCTGTGGCCTGCCCAGATCATTGCTGGCAGCATTGGGTCCGATGCGAGAGCCCTTGGCGGCGCCATGCTCCCCCTCCATGCCAACTTTGCACCAGACCGAGAACTGTTCCTGAAAGTCAGCAACTAGCGCTGGTAACGGCACCTCTCGGACAGGCCCAGGCTTTAGACCTGAGCCGCTTTTCTCCTTGCCTTCCAGGCGCCAAAAACAACAAAAAGACCGGGTATCAAAATCATCGCCCAGATAATTTTCTCGAGATTGGCTTTTACAAAAGGAACGTTGCCAAAAAGATAACCTGCCGTCACGATGCTGCTGACCCACAGCAAAGCGCCGCCGATGTTGTAAAGCGTGAATTTACTGCGGGTCATCTCCGACACACCCGCCACAAAGGGCGCGAACGTTCGCAGAAAGGGCATGAAACGGGCGGCTACCACGGTGATGCCGCCGTAACGTTCGTAAAACGCGTGCGCCTGGTTAAATGCCGCCTTGTTGAAAAACCTCGATTGTTCCCACTTGAACACTTTGGGGCCGAAGTAGCGGCCTATCGAGTAGTTGCACTGATCACCCAGCACAGCGGCGACAAACAGCAAACCCAACGCGAACGGATAGCTCATCAACCCGACACCGCACATGGCACCAACGACGAACAGCAGCGAGTCCCCCGGCAAAAACGGCATCACCACGACGCCGGTCTCAACAAAAATGATGAGAAACAACAAGGCGTAGACCCATGCACCGTAGTTGACGACAAAAGCCTCAAGATGCCTGTCAATGTGAATGATGAAATCGAATAAAAAAGCGATGAATTCCATAGCGGCAGATTATCG